>DVHV01000172.1 GCA_018711775.1 Candidatus Onthocola stercoravium
ATGTTTTAAAATAGATATAGCCTAAAATAATTAAATAAAATTGATTACAAAATAGCAAGGCTAAAAGAAAGCCTATTATAGGTAAGTTAGCCTTAGTTGCTAGACCTAAATTAGTAACATCTTTTAAGATACATGATTTAAATTCCCTTTTGTTAATTTTAGAATTTAAAGTTTTAATAACATATTTTTCTGATTCCATTACTAAAAACAAACTTTCATTTACATTCTTAATTACATATTTATCCTTATCTTTTTTTATTATTCCTCTTTCAATTAATTCAAAAAGTAAAGCATCATAATCCCTATCTACTTCAATTATACCATCTAGCAAATATGCCGCAATGGCAGCATTATAATTTGGTAGTTCTCTTTGATAGATTATATCTTCATTATTAATTCTTTTATTATTTTTCCATCTTCTTGCATTAAGATAAAATATAAAGATATATAATGGTGATATGAAGAAATTCAAATAAAGTATAGATATAAATACCGAACTAATATAATCCAATAAAAAGCTTTGGCAAACTGTTTCTCCACCAATCTCTAAATAAACACTAGCAAAACCACAAGTTAAGCCATCTTGCACAATTACATCATAAACAAACAAGCCCGCTAAAACAAGACTTAAAAATATACTTATAATAAATAATATAACTGCTAAACGATTAATTCTTTTCATATTCACCCCGTATTATCTTAATAGCATCGGGAATATATTTTATTGTATCACTTGCAATCATGGCAATATCGGTATATTTTTTAGTGGCTAAAGATCCCGCTAAACCTGCTAAGTAAGCACCTGCTGCAACACTAAGGACATTATATTCATTGTAACCTAAAAATCCTGCAAGTATTCCTGATAAAACATCTCCCGAACCAGCCGTTGCCATACCTGGAGAACCAACATCAACTGAGTAAGTAGTATCACCATCAGTTACAATAGTTTCATGCCCTTTTAAAAGAGCGATTACACCATACTTTTTAGCAAACTCTAAAGCATACTTTTCAGGATTTTCTTTAATATCAGTAACCTCTTTATTAATAAGACGAGAAAATTCTTTTAAATGAGGAGTTAAAACTATTTTTACCTGAGTATCGTTTAATAACTCTAAATTACTAGCCAAAATATTTAAGCCATCAGCATCAATTATGAGCACTCCAGTAAAATTATCCAAGATATATTTCAAATACTCTTCATTTTCGTTGCTAACTCCCCAGCCCATACCAACTGCTAATACATCGATATTTTTAATTGCATCATTAATATTACTATCTATTGGAAACAGTGTTTGTTCTACTAAATAAGGAGTCACAAATGAAACAATATCTTTAGGAACTATCACCCGTGTTAATCCAGCCCCACTACGCATTGCTGCTAAACTCATACTGGCAAGTTTAATCGCTCCGCTAAAGTTTACACATCCTCCCATAATACCTACAACGCCAAAATCGTATTTATTAGCATTCTCATCACGATACTTAAATAAATCTTTAATCAAGTTTGCATCGATTTTCATATTCCCCAACTACCTTTATCAAAAATATATCATATTTAAAAGAAAAATAAAAGACTAGTCAAAGTCTTTTATTCGATAGTTTCCATTTTTAAGAAATTTGTTATTCTTTCATTATTTACACCAGGTAATCCTCCGGTAACGATAATGCGATCATTAGGTTTTAAATCAAAATATTTAGTTGTCTTATCCATTACTAATTGGACTAATTCATCCGTATCATCCATCAAAGGTACAATACAAGTATATATACCATAGTTAAGTGCTAACATACGAGCAGTTTTTTCAGTAGTACAATTAGCAAGTATTGGTGCATTAGGTCTAAAATTACTAATCATTCTAGCACTATAACCACTAATAGATTCTACAGCAATAGCCTTAACTTTAACAGACTTAGTTAAATCAACAGCAGCTTTAGCAATGCACTCAGTTCTACCAATTTTACCATTGTAACTAAAATGTTTAGCGCTATAATCTTCAGCATCACTAGCAATACTAGCCATATAACTTACAGCTTCAACTGGATAAGCTCCAACTGTTGTTTCACCACTTAGCATAATAGCATCTGTTCCATCTAAAACGGCATTAGCAACGTCAGTAACTTCTGCTCTGGTAGGACGACTATTTTTCTTCATGCTTTCAAGCATTTCAGTAGCAACGATACAAACTTTACCATATTCTCTAGCTTTCTGAATAATTCTTTTTTGATAAACCGGAAGTAAAGAAATAGGAACTTCTTCACCCAAATCTCCACGAGCAACCATTACTCCATCACTTACACTCAAAATTTCATCTAAGTTATCAATACCAGTTTTACTTTCAATCTTAGAAATTATTTTGATGTTACCATTTTCGCTTTCGATAATCTTACGAGCTGCTAAAACATCTTCTTTACTTGAAACAAATGATAATGCTAAAAAGTCACCATCATTTCTAACAGCATAACGAATATCTTCTTCATCATCTTCACTGATGAAAGGAATATTTAGTTTAACTCCGGGAGCAAATAAACTTTTTTTACTACCAAGAACACCACCATTTATTACTTTACATGTAACACTATTATCATCTTTTTCAATTACTTCGATTTTCATTAATCCATTTTCTAATTGAATAACATTACCAACATTAAGAGAATCGATTGCCTCAGGATGGTTTACACTAAATTCTTCACTGTTACCAACAACTTTTTCTTTAACAATTTTAATAGTTTTACCAGGAATAAGTTCAATGCCTCCTTCAACTACTTCACCATTGCGAAATTCTGGACCTTTAGTATCAAACAAAAGACCAACATTCATATGCTTTTCAGCATTTACTTTTTTTACTAAATCAATTACAGTTTGTCTTTCTTCTAAAGTAGCATGAGAAAAATTTACTCTTGCCACATTCATACCAGCATCAACCATTTTAGAAAAAACATCATATGAACTACTAGCTGGACCAATACTACAAACTATTTTTGTTTTTTTCATACTTTCAACTCCTCAACAGAATTAAATTTTACTACAAAATGCTGAAAAAATAAAGCACTAATTTACATTAATGCTTCAAAAATGGGTAAAAAAAGCTGTTAATACTTCCTCCAATTAAATAATAGCAAAATTTTCCAATAAAAAAAAGCAATTGTTACTTGCCCCCAGTAAGTAATAATTCACTTTTAATTAAATCTATTTCATCAGCATATGCACTCTGTGAAAAATCATCAACTAAATCCTGTTTTTCAATTTCATTTCCCTTCAAATCACAAATAGTAACTTTAAAACGATCCTGAGTAATAAAATAATCAATTAAAACTATACTATTATTATTTGTCTCTTTAAAACTCAAAAAATTAATTTTAGGATAATACATTATAGTCCTATTGTCGATTTGTTTCACAAAACTATTATAATAATTATCATAAATATAACCATTATTAGTTAAATTTGTAATATTAACATCATCATTTTTTTGATAAGGTTCTGAATAATTACTTATTGCTTTATCCTTTAAATAAATTAAAGAATCACTTTTAAAACTTTCTTCAACTCGCAACTTATAATCATATGTATGTTCCGCATTATCCTTAAAATAACTTATTTTTAAATATAAATTATTTAAATCAACATCAAAATCATCAAAGTATTCACCATATCCATAATCTTCCGAAATTATAATATTATCCTTATATGCTTGTTCAAAAATAAGTTTTTCTTCATTATTATCATTCTTTTTATACAATCTAATATTATAAATTGTATCATTACCAGTATCTTCTAACTTGGAAACAAGTGTTCCAAATTGAAAATAATTTTTTATTTTCGATTTAACTATCAACGAATTATTTAATTCAAATTCATCAGAATCCAAATAAACGTTATAAACAACAAAAGCATTATGGTTAAAAACAATAAAAAGAGTAATAATAATAGCCACAAAAACTAATACAATTAAACCAATAAATATTAAATTACGACGATTTGTTTTCTTTTTTTCTATTTCAATAATATTCTCAACTTTTATATTTTTATCTAAATCTATAATAGTTTTTATATCAATATCTAATATTTTGCACAACTTAAATATAACTGATACATCAGGATAAGTCTTACCTAACTCCCAATTACTTATCGCTTGTCTAGTAACAAATAATCTTTTAGCCAAATTATTTTGACTCATATTTTTTTTCTTTCTAGCACTAGCAATAATATTACCAATATTTTCATTATAGTTCATATAACCACCAAACTAGTACCTATTATATCACATGATACATGATTATTAATCGTTTTTAAGAATAATTTTATCTACATCAATTTATTTTCATACCAATAAATTTCATCAGCATATTCTTTATACAATACTTTTCTAGTTATAATAATTACACCAATATTTAATTTTGTTATTTTTTTTAAAGCTTCATAAAATTCCTTTTCTTCATTTTCACTAAGTAAATCAGTTGGTTCATAAGCTAAAATAAAATGTGGATCATTAATTAATGCTCGAACTAAAGAAACCATTTGTCTTTCATTAGCAGACAAATTTTTAGGATATTTTTCCATTAAATCATCCAAATTGTATTTTTTTAAATAATTTATCACTTTTTCTTCTTTTTTCTTTTTTTCAAGTTTTTTATTATTAATTAAAGGTATTAAAACATTATCAAATACATTAAAATCATTATCTAATAAAATTTCTTTAAATAAAAAGCCAATATATTCCCTTCTAATTTCTGTTTTTGCTCTATAACTAAAACCACTTACATCTACACCATTTATGATATATTTTCCCCTCATAATAGGAGATACTAACCCTATTATATCAAACATATTAACTCCAGTTTTTTCATTTTCAACTACAACATAGTATAACTTACCTTCATTAAAATCAAAATTAATTTCTTTTAATATACCTTTACTTTCTACTAAACTATAAATTCCTTCTAATCTCATAATAATTACCCTAATATAATTAAATTTGAACAAAAGACAAATAAATTACTTCTTTGTTCATCTATTTTTATTATAAACTATTTACAGATATTTTTAAACCTTCTAATATTATATTTACACTTCCATTTATATCACTATTATGTACTACTTTTACTAATATTTAAAATAATACCAATACTTATCATCGATACAAGCAAACTAGACCCACCATAGGACATAAATGGAAGTGTTACTCCCTAAATCTTTTTTGTACAACTTATTTTGTATAGGTTGCGCTATCTATATTACCGAAAAAAAATATAACATTACTTTATAACCGTTTTTTTAATCTTTAACAATAAGTTCTGAAAATTTTAAATGAACATAAATCATCTTATCTTTATAAATTTCAATTCTATCCACAAGTCCACTAACTTTATTCATATGTAAACTACCGAGCATATTCTTATGAAAATTTATTTCATTATCAACTTTTTCAATTTTCTTATTAATTTCTCTTAAATTTTTTATCATAATTTCTTCCGAATTATCTTCTAGTTCGTTAAAGTCATAATACTTGCAAAATTCTTCACATATATTTTGTAAATATTCTATAATATCTTCTTTTAACCAATCATAATTAATTCTATGAGATGAACAAACACCAAATTTACCTTTTCTCGTATGGTTTTCTTTCTAATTTTTTTCTAAAGAAAAATCATAATCAGAAACCTTAAAATCTTCAGTTTCATTACTTCTTTCAA
>DVHV01000173.1 GCA_018711775.1 Candidatus Onthocola stercoravium
ACTCAAGCATTATGTGTAATAGAGGTTACTGCAAAACTCGGGAGCTAAGATATAGTATATTATGTATAGTTTTGTCAATTGGTAAATAATCAATTGACTTTTTATATTTAATCTTGTATTCTTATAATAGAAGGAGGGAAGATAATGAAGAAGCTTATAGGTTTAGTAGCAGTACTTATGTTGTTTGGTATTACTAATGCATCAGCTATAACTGTTGATGATATTGAATATCCTGGTAGTAACGTAACTGTAGAACAAGATCCAAATACTAAGGTATATACTCTTACTCTTACTGGCCCAGCTATTCAAGATTTAATTATTCGTGATGGTGAAGATGTTGTACTAGATTTAAATGGAAATTTACTAGTTAATTTTACTTTATCTTGTGAAGCTATTAAAGTTGAAACAGGTGGTAAACTTACTATTGTAGATAATAGTGCTAACCAAGGTGGTAGAGTTACTCATGTTGCCGATTCTACTTATGGTCCAATAACTAATTTAGGTACTTTAATTATCGAAGGTGGAACATTTGCTGTTGAAGATAGTTTCTATGTTATTCGTAATGAAGGAACAGCTATTATCAACGGCGGAACATTTACTAGTACATCAACTGATACATCTTTAATTGGTAATATCAGATATGTAGATGAAACTGTTACACCAGTACTTACTATTGAAGATGGAACTTTTACAGCTGTAAGTAATACTGTAAAAAACAATGAAAATAGTGAAGTAACTATTAATGGTGGAACATTTACTAGTGAAAATGCTTTTGCATTAGATAATTCTGGTACTGCTGTTGTTAATGGGGGAGAATTAACTTCAACAAATAATTCAGCAATAAGAAATATCATTAATAATGTTGATGGTTCAACAACTTCACTAAAAGTGGCTGAAAATGCCGTATTAACTTCAGGTGCTGATAAAGAAAATTATACAATATATGATGCGACTTTAGCAGCTGATGTTACTGAAGATTATGACGTAACTTTAGATGAAGATGGAAATATTGTTCTTACTGAAAAAGAAGAAATTGATACTCCTGTAGAACCTGATGAACCTGTGACACCTAGTGAACCAGAAATAGAAAATCCAAGTACAAGCGATAACGTTTTAACTTATGCGGTTCTTGGTGGAATTTCTCTAGTAGGAATTGCTGGTGCTAGTCTTTATTTAAAGAAAAGAAATAACTAATAATTTAAAAAGATGGCTTTAACAGTCATCTTTTTGTATGCATTAATTTAATTGTTGTGCTCGTGGTTTTCCTTCTTGAATTATAGTGCCATCCTCGAATTCAATGATTGTATCATCTCTTCTAAACTTATAATCTTCTTCTTCCTGATAGAAAATAACTGGTGGTTCTGGTATATTTTCTTCTTCATTATAATCAACCGGCGGAATTAACGCCAACAATAATACTGCTAAAACAATCTTCAAATTAATCACCTATCCTTTAAAATATTGTAGCAAATATATACACAAATATCTAGTTGCTATTGAATATGATTTAATAAAATTGTAAATTGACTATGGCCTAAAAGTTTGTTAAAATTACGTTATACAGGAGTTGAGGTTAATGACAAAATTAAAAGAATTATTTAAAAACAAGAAGTTTTTGATTGTGTTTATTATTATAGTTATTCTAATAATTGCTTTAGTAATATTTTTAAGTTTATTTAATAGAGAAACTAAAGAATTAAAAGAAAATAATTATACTAGTTATTTAATAAGTGAAAATGAAGCATTATTAGAAATTGAATTTAAAGAAAGTTATTATGAATGTACTAGAATGGGAAAAGTAAGTACTTGTAGTGATGTAACAAGGAAAGTAACAAATGTTGAAGTTTTAGTAGATACAGATGTAAATTTAGATAATTTAGATTTAGAAAATACCATCATAAACTTTGTTAATGCTTTACTGGATAATGATGTAGAAATTAATGATTTAATAATTACTTCTAATTATGAATTTAAAAATGAATTTGTTACTAAATTAAAAGAAAAAATAAATGGTGATATAAACATTTATTTAGATTATCAAAAAAATATAGATAATTTTAATACAGAAGTAAATTATTATACAATAACTTTTGATACTGCTGGGGGAAGTAGTATTGATAGTATAGTTGTTAAAGAAAATGATGTGATAACTAAGCCAGATGATCCAACAAAAGAAGGATATACTTTCTTAGGGTGGTATATTGATGATGAAGAATTTAACTTCGAAGATTTAGTTAAAAGTGATTTAACTCTTGTTGCTAAATGGGAAGAAAATGAAAATAGTAGTTCAGGAAGTTCATCAAGTGGAGGATCTACTACAAATACTGATGGTAAAATTAATTTAAATAATAATTTAAGTGCTACTGTTTATAAGAAAAGTACTGGTAGTCAAGATTGCTTTTTCTATATATTTGCCAGTAACTTACAAGATTTGTACCCAGATGCAGAATATAATGCCATATCTAATGGTACAACTAGAGTAAGTTTTTGCCCATTTCCAAAAAGTGATTGTCTTTCTTCAGAAATCGCTTTAGATGACTTAAATAATAGCAATTTAGTATTTAATGCTAGTAAAGAAAGGTCTTTAGAAAATACTTTGAAAAAATATGATAATACAGCAGGATTTAATTTAGTATCATTTAATAATGATAATCATAAGATTAGTTTTGAATATGAATATATTACTTTTAATGGCATGAATGTTGCTGATGGTACTACTGCTAATAAAGAAGTTGTAAATGCTTTAAAAGGCGCATACTTATTTCAAGGTCCTTGCGGGGGCTATGATGCTTCCGAAAATATTACTGTAAATGAAGAAATATGTGAAAAATTCAATTTGGATTGTGGCAGGTGGTAAAATGAAATTCTTTAAAAAGAATTTTCTTTTAATTTTGATATGTTTCCTAAGTTTTACTCTAAGTGTTAATGCTGCTACTAATCCTTATGGTAAATATCAAGATTTATATGGGGTTAAAACTGTAAGGTGTACTTGGTATGCGTGGGAGCAGGCTTATATCAATGCTGGAGTTGCTTTACCTGGATGGGGAAATGCCCAAACTTGGTATAATTCTGCTGCTATGGCGGGTTATTCAGTTGGTAAAGAAGCAAGAGCTAATTCGATAGCAGTTTGGTCTAGTAGTGATTCCTATGGACATGTTGCTTATGTTGTTTCAGTTGATGAAAGCGGAGAATATATGACTGTTAATGAGGGCGGAATACCTACTGAAGAAAATGAAGGTATTGTAATTGGATCCAAGCTTTCAACTAGCACTTCTAATTTAATTGGTTTTATATATTTGAGTGATGCTCCAAAAAGTTCTGGTGGTAGTACTTCATCATCTAATAACTCGGAATCTAAAAATAAATCTAGTAATAATAACTTAAGTAATTTGGAAATTGATATAGCAGATTTTAAATTTAACCCAGAAGTTACTGAATATAATTTAGAAGTCCCATATAGCACTAAAATAATAAGCATTAAAGCCATTTCTGAGTCCGATAGAGCAGTTGTTACTGGAGCGGGTGAAAAAGCTTTAAAAGTGGGTGAAAACAATTATAGGATAGTTATTACTGCTGAAGATGGAACTACTAAAGAATATAAGATAAGCATTACAAGAAATGCTAAAGTTAGTGATGAAGAAAAAGAAACTGTTATAGAAACCGAAAAAGAAGATAAATTCAATAGTAAAATTTTAATAGTAGGTGTATTTATCATTGTAATAGCATTTACTTTGGTTGTCATCTCATTGATTAAACATAAAAGAAAATAAATTACATTAATAAAATATGTGCATAAAAAATCTGTATATTTTAAGTGATTGATGAAGCAAAAATGTACATGTTAGTCGCTTCCGGATGGTGCGAGTTATAAATGATTCCGGTCGTAAATGTGAAAACTTTATCATTTATCATTATCACTTTATCACTTATCACTTTTATCACTTATCACTTTATCACTTTATCTTTATCTTTATCATAATAATTTGAGTTTCGGTGAAAAAAATAGTTGACAAGAAAAAATCA
>DVHV01000174.1 GCA_018711775.1 Candidatus Onthocola stercoravium
TAAAGATATAATTAATATTTTGGGTTATATAATTAAATTATTTATGCCTTTTATTGTTGGTTTAGCAATAGCGTTTGTGTTAAATGTGCTTGTCAACGTAGTGGAAAGAAAATGGCTGAAAAATTGGAAAACTACAGCTTTAACAAAGCGGGCTGTGAGCTTAATTATTGCTCTTACAATAGTTATTGGATTTTTTGTGTTTTTGTTATTTTTAATAATTCCAAATTTACAAAATACAATTGCTATATTTGCTGATAATATACCGGCATATACAGAAAATTTACAAAGTTTACTTAATAGCTGGGGAATTGATACTAATGTTATTAATGAAATATCTGAAGTATTTAAGTCTTTAGGAGATAGTGCTAGTTCATTTATTAAGGAAAATAGTAATCAAGTCTTAGAAACTACTTTGGGAATTGCTACTAATGTGGTTACAGGATTTGTCAATGTAACTATTGGGATAGTTTTTGCAATTTATTTCTTAGCTCAAAAAGAAAAGATTAGCCATCAAGTGGATAATCTTATGCATGCACATTTGCCTGATAAAATAATTGTAAAAATACAAGATATTGCTAGTTTATCTAACAAAATATTTTCAGGATTTGTTGGAGGACAATGTCTTGAAGCTATAATAATAGGATTCTTATGTTTTTTAGGAATGTTTGCATTAAGACTTCCATATGCTTCAACAATATCTGTATTAGTAGGTTTTACAGCATTAATTCCTGTGTTTGGAGCATTTATTGGAACAATTTTTGGAGCATTTTTAATATTTATGGTTAATCCTTTACAAGCCTTAATATTTATCATATTTATATTAGTATTACAACAACTTGAAGGAAATTTGATTTATCCAAAAGTTGTTGGTAAGTCAGTTGGTCTTCCTGGAATTTGGGTGCTAGTTGCTGTAACAGTTGGTGCTAGTGTAAATGGAATTTTGGGAATGCTTTTAAGTGTGCCGATTGCCTCTATTATTTATAGTGTAGTGGCTACTAATGTAAAATACCGATTAAAAGAAAAAGAATTACACCAAAAAACACAAGTTTAACTTGTGTTTTTTGGTGTAAAGCAACATCAAAGGTATAAGTACCTTTAGTAAAAATATGAAAAATGGATGTTGCTTTACTGCTTTAATTATAACAAATATTTATTTTAAGTCAATTCATTTTATTGTATTTTTGAAAAAAAGTGTAAATTGTGTTAAAATAAGACAGATTTTGAAAGGACAAGGCCTTTGTTATAAATGAGAATTGATTTACTGAATACAATACAATATAATGAATGAGAAAGAAGGTGTAATAATGAATAGAGAAGACTTTCCAATGCTTAAGCAAGATCTTATTTATTTTGATAATGGTGCTACAAGTTTAAAACCGCAAGTTGTTATTGATAAGATGACAGATTATTATATGAATTATAGTGCTAATGCGCATCGTGGGGATTATGATATATCATATAAGGTTGATTTAGAATATGAAAATGCTCGTGATTTAGTAGTAGGTTTTATTAATGCAAAGTCGAAGGAAGAGGTTATTTTTACTAGTGGGGCAACTGAGTCATTAAATACTATTGCAACAGGTTTTTTTGCTAATTTAGTTGAACCGGGTGATGAAATTTTAATTACAACTAGTGAGCATGCATCTAATGTGCTTCCTTGGTTTAGATTAGTTAACGATTATGGTTGTATTATAAATTTTATTCCTTTAGATGATAATTTGCATGTGACAGTTGATAATGTTAAGAAAAGTATTACACCGCGGACTAAAATAATTGCATTAGCCCAAATTACAAATGTAGTGGGAGATGTAAGACCTATCAAAGAAATTTGTAAGATTGCACATGAAAATAATATTTTTGTAGTTGTTGATGGGGCACAAAGTGTTGCCCATATGAAAGTTGATGTACAAGATCTTGATGTCGATTTCTTGGCTTTTTCTGGACATAAAATGTTGGGCCCTACAGGAATTGGAATTTTATATGGTAAACAAGAATTACTAGAAAATTTAGAGCCTGTTAACTTAGGTGGAGGAATGAATGAATCATTTGATTCTCCGAGCGAAATATATTTAAAAGATTTACCAACTAGATTAGAAGCCGGGACTCCAAATATTGCTGGAGTTATCGGTTTAGGTGCTGCAATAGAATATATAAAAAAAATTGGCATAGATAAGATACATGAAAGAGAAATTAAATTGAGAGAATATTTAATTGAGAAATTAGTTAAAATTCCGCACATTGATATTATCAACTTGGAAGCTGATAGTGGAATTGTGGCTTTTAATGTTGATGGAATATTTTCACAAGATGTAGCATATTATTTAAATAAGTATAATATTTGTGTTAGAGCAGGTAATCATTGTGCAAAGCTGGTTAAAAATGCTACTGGTGTAACTAATTCATTGCGAGTAAGTTTATATTTTTATAATACTGAGTCAGAAATTGATGAATTAGTAGAACTTTTAAGTGATAAGGAAAAAATTGTTAGTGAGATGATTTAAATGGAAAAACGCGAAGTAATAATGGATCATTATAGTAATCCTAGAAATAGAAGAAGAATAAATGATGGTAAATATGTAGTAGAAAATACGAGAAATTCTTCTTGCATAGATAATTTGGATATTTATGTAAACATTCAAAATGATAAAATAGAAGATATTACTTTTGAGGGAGAAGCATGTGCTATAAGTGTTTCTTCGGCTTCAATTATGACAAGTAATTTAAAAGGTAAAACTGTCGAGGAAGCAATTCTTTATATTGCTAATATGGAAGCAATGCTTAATGATAAAGATTATAATTCTAGCATTTTAAAAGAAGCAGTAGTTTATGAAGATACAAAAAATACAAGTCGTAAGACTTGTGCGTGGCTTCCTTATGAAGCAGTAAAAAAAATACTAGAAAATTATAGATAGCACTTAGGTGCTTTTTCTTTTTGCTTTTTTTTGTTAAAATTATTAAAAAGGATATAAAAAAGAATGTAGGTGTATAAATGGATAGTTACAAGAAATTATTTGAT
>DVHV01000175.1 GCA_018711775.1 Candidatus Onthocola stercoravium
ATAAAGATGATAAATATATTGATGTTGTTAATGATATGTATGAAGATAATGTTTTAAATGATGATGACATTAAAGATTTAAAATTGAGTAAAGAAAAAGATGATTTTGAACGATAGTAAAAAAAATGCTTCAAATAGTAAAAATTGTGCTATAATATATAACTAAACAAGGAGGTTTCTATGAATATTGATAAAAATAGTATTACTCTAACAGAAGATACCTATGCTTACATATATAGAGCAAGTGAGCAAGAAATATTTGAAACATTTAGAGATACCCTAAAGAAATATATTAATATAATAGATGATTTAGTAAATAAAGATTTTAAAAAATTATCTGATGAAGAATTTTATGATATATTATGCAAAGTATATAGTATATCACTAACTGAAGAAGATTATCTAAAAATAATTTCAAAAAGAAACAATAAAAAATATAATAGATTTACTGAAATTGGTACTTTTATGACTTTTACTGATACTGCTACTGAAGGACATGGTAGAGATTTTAGTCGGTGGAAACAATTATATCAAGTTAGATATATTGTTGCAGTTGCAGAAGATACCGAAATTGAATATGACAGTGTTTTAAGAAAAAATGATATCAAAAAAATGGTTAAGGACAAATCAATAGTAATAATAGAAAGAAAAACAAGACCAATACACAATAAATTAAATATAAATGAATCGGTTGAGAATATACCATCAATAAAATTAAATTGCTCTTATTCTAATGGAATTTATGGTAGAATGACTGGTTCAATATATAAAGATGATAATTTTCCAATTGTTATTTCAATGTTAAGAAGAAAATTTACTAAAAAAAGAATACTTAAAGATATGAAGGATTACATTGAAGAATTACAAGATGAAATGAACATAGTATTATCACATTTACAATCTGGTTATGCATATAGTGAAGTATCTAAATTATGTAATGAATGGTATGATAAATCTCAAGAAAAAGAAAAATTAAATGTTTTAAAAAGAAAAATTGGTAATAATTAATATATAGATTCAAATCGAAAAGTCGAGATTCTAGTTCTCGACTTATTTTTTTACATAAAAATATATTTTAATCTACTCCTAGTATTATTTTTACTTCTTCTACTAACTCATTATTTTCTTCTAAAAAATTAATAGCGTTTTCTGATAAAATTCTTTTTACTGTATCTTTACTATTTTGTGTGGTCACCGTTTTATCAAAAAAATCTTCTTTAGTTTGTGGTATTTCAGTTAAAGACAATCCTAATAGTTCATTAATATCTTCTAATGGAGCATATAATTCAATGCAATCTTTAGAAATTGAATCTACAGCATTAGTATCGCCATCACGTATTATTTTGCATGTTTTACCTAATAATTCTAATTCTTGTTTTAGAATAGGGGCGTTATTTTCACCACCTGCAGGCAAAACTACATAGTCATCATTTTTTCTTAATAAGTTTATTACAGTTCTATACCAAGGCAAATCAAATTTACCTTCTACTAGTAGATATATCTTTTCATCGGTGTTATCCAAAACACTTAATAATTCTACTATTGTAGTAATGCTGTGAGTGTATAATGGAATAATATTTGTTCCATTACTTATTTCTACAACCTTCTTTGAATGACTTGAAAAAATTGTTTGACCTAATTTTATTTGTAATTCTCTTATAATGTTTTGGCAATTATTTATTGAGAAAGAATTTTCTATCTCATCTATTCCTAATATAACATTTTCATAAGTATTACCAACTAATAATGCATAAATTAAGTTTTTTTGAAATCCTGAACCCCTAGCTTCAATAGGAATTCCATTTTCATTAACACCAAATTTTAATGCTCCTTCATATTTAAAACCTTCTTCACCAATTAATTGAGTATTTTGACTGTTAATGATTATTAAATCTTCATCAATTCCGCTAATAACTTCGTCAATTGAATTTTGTGATATTTGTTTTAATTGTTCAATTATTTCTTGTGGTGTATTTGTAATTGTTTTTGCTATTGCTAATTGATTAATTAATTTACTTGGTTCATAACTATTAATTGGTATATAAATATACCTAAGATTAGATAATTCACTTATATCTCCAATAGTTACTTGTCCTTTAAAAGTGCTCGGTGAATATGTTTTTTTATAAAATTTTCTATTTACTAATATACCAATTTCTACTGGAATTGTAATATCTCTTATAAAGTTTTTATCAATTTTTTCTTGATTGAAAAATATATCTAAAGCCTGTAGTATAGTTGATTTGCCTGAATCATTTTCACCAATTAATATATTATGATTCTCTATAGGAATAGTTTCTTTTTCGAATGCCTTGAAATTTTTAATAAATATTTGTTCTATCATATATTTTCATCCCCAATTCAATTAATTTTTTGTCTTTTATTATATCAAAAATTTTAATTATCTCATATATTCACATAACTTTTTTTATTATAAATTAAAGTTTTTTGTTTCAAATATAAAAAAGTATGATATTATATTTATAGAGATTAGTTATTTATTAACTGATTACTTAGGTTTCGGATATACTATATCCTCGTACCAATTTATAAATAATCAAGAGTGATTAATATTCACTCTTTTTTTATGCTTTGTGCAAAAATTAAAAGTATTATTTGATTGTAGCATTTTTGTAATTGTATAAAAATCTATATTGAAAATAACTACAATAACATTGACAACATTGCTTTTGCTGATATGGTACTGTAATCACCATTACAATTTTTATATTTAAAAATCACACTCAACAAGTGGTATTTTATGATATAATGATTATCAAGAGAGGAATTTGATTTATGGCTTTAATTAAATGTCAAGAATGTGGAAAAGAAATAAGTGATACTTCTAAAAAATGTATTCATTGTGGAGCAAAAATAAAAAAAGAAAAAAACGAAGAAATTAAAAAGAATAAGAAAAAAACTATTTTGATAATATTAAGTGTATTTTTATTTATTGGAATTATTTTGACTATATCCTTTTTTCTTAAAAGTGATGTAGAACAAACTAATTTAAGAGATGATACTAAAAATCAAATTGAAATTATTACCGATTATATAAATATTAGAGAAATGCAAGATGTTTCTAGTGATATATTAGGCAAAGTATATCGAGGAGAAATATATACAATACTAAGCGAAAACACTGACAGCAAATATAAATGGCTAGAAATAGAAACATCTAATGGCATTAGGGGCTATATATCTGGTATTGAAGATTATGTCAAAAGATTAGAAACCACAGTAATAATCGATGAAGAACAAAAGCCTAATATAGAAGACAATGATGATACAAACAATATTGAAGAAAAACCAAATAATACTAAACCTGACAATAGCAATGACAATGATAATACTACTAATATCCAAAAAACTTTCAAAGTGTATTTTAATACAAATGGTGGAAATGCAATAGAACCTAAAGTTGTTAAAGAATGGGAAAATGTTGGTTCTTTGCCTACACCTACAAAAGACGGGTATGTTTTTCAATATTGGGAATATAATAATGGACATTATAATGATGAAATGTATTTAGTTTTACAAAGTGATATTACATTAAATGCAGTATGGAAAAAGTATATATCACAAGAAGAAAGAGTAAAAGCAAGAGATGTGCTTGACAAAATAGTTAAAAAATATGGTTATAATACATACCCAAATGGTGGGAATAAATATATTAATGTCAATGAAAATATTGAAATAGCAATTTACTTTACACTAGGAAATAGTATGGTTATTCGTTACCATAGTAGTCCGCAATATTTTTGTTTTTATAATTGGAATAAAATTCCTACATTTTGTTCTATAGAACCAGATGAAGTTAGCCATGATAAAATGGAAATATTGTTTCCTTATGAAGAACAACTATTTAATGATGTAGATAAAATTTATAACGAATATATAGCAACTGGATACACGTTAGAACACTTAGAACCTACTAATTATAATTAACTCTAAATAAGAGGTAACACCTCATTTTTGAAAAATTCAGCCACTCATTACCAAACCTATCCCCTTACACGTTGTTAGGCAAGTTCTATTCAATGTGTGGGGCTTTTTTTAATCTTTTTTTGATATATCTTTCATATATTGTAATCTACTTTTAAGTAAAAGGTAGTTTTCTTTTTACTATCTTTTATATTATAATAATTATGGTGATAATATGCTTACAACAAATATCTTAAATGACATAAATAGTTCCTACATTAAAGAAATATCTAATAATTTAAAGCCTCTTATAGGAAAAGATATTACCTCTGATATAATTAGTGGCATTAATAACAACACTTATCCTAAAACTATCATTTTATTAAAAAATAATGAATTAATAGGTTTTTATCAAATAACTGACCACGATAATGATTCTACTTTATATACTCCTTGGCTTGCTAATGTTTTCATAAAAAAAGAATATCGCAATCAAGGGTATGGAAGATTTTTAATCGAATCCATTCCAAATTATATGAATAAACTTAACATCAATACTTTATATTTACATACTAGACACCAAAATTTATATGAAAAATTTGATTGGCATTTATTAGAACCGTTAGATTTACATGATGGTATTAAAAGAAATATTTATAAATTAAAAAAATAGGTTACCCTATTTTTTTAATTTTCTCATTAAGTTAATAACTCTATTATTATTTACTACATTTATTTTACTTGCAGATGTATCAACAAAAAATTATCATTAACAATTATTTCTCCATCAATTAGCAATAACTGGTTTATCAGTAAATATTTCCACTTTTTCCTGTAGTTTTAATGAAAAGTTAATCATTACCTTCAATCATATAAAGTTCTGAGCTTAATTTTTTAAAACATCATTACGTATAGAAAGCATCAAAATTTCTTGAACATAAAATTCATAATCAACCATTAATGTTTTACATATTTCATAAAAGCCTAAAACTCTTCCAACTTATATTAGCACTTTGATTAATTATAAAAATATGTTTCACTAACAAACAACTCCATCTAAACTAAAACTTTTAGCATCTGCAATTTTAACTTTAACGATTTTTCCAATTAAATCTTTTGAACCAACAACATTCACTAATTTCATTGTATCTGTATAGCCACATACTTTATCTTCACCTTTATCACTAGGTCCCGTAATCAATACTTCTACAACTTTTCCTAAATATTTCTTATTACTTTCTAGGGAATACTTATTAACAACTTCATTCAAGCGATGTAATCTTTCTTCTTTTTCTTCCTTAGATATTTTATCTTCCATCAAAGCTGCTGCTGTTCCAACTCTTGGTGAAAATATGAATGTGAATGCCCCATCAAACTTACAATAATTCACTATATCCAAAGTACGCTTGAAATCTTCTTCAGTTTCATTAGGAAAGCCAACAATTATATCTGTTGTAATACTAACATTTTGCACTTTTTCTTTGATTGTATCAAATAATTTTTTGTATTCTTCTACCGTATATCTCCGATTCATTTTCTTAAGTATTTCATCACTACCTGATTGAATCGGCAAATGAATATATGGCATTATATTAGGATACTTAGCAATAACATCAATCATCTTATCAGTAAAATTCCAAGGATGACTAGTAACAAATCTAACCCGTGGAATTCCTATCTTAGCTGTTTCTTCTAATAATGTCGCAAAATCATAACCTAAATTTAAATCTTTACCATAAGCATTAACATTTTGACCCAATAAAGTTATTTCCATATATCCTTGCTTTTTTAATTCTTGTACTTCCTTTAGTATTTCTTCAATCTTCCTACTTCTTTCCCGTCCTCTTGTATAAGGAACTATACAATAAGTACAAAATTTATCACATCCTAGTTGGATATTAATCCAAGCCGATATTTTTGAATCCCGACTATATTTAACATTTTCAAAAACTTTATCACTATTAGAATATACTTCAATATTTTGTTTTCCATTTGCTTCAATTATAAGTTTAGGTAACTCACTTAAATTATGTGTACCTATTACTATATCAACATATTTATGCTTATCCATAATTGTCTCAACTTCACTAGGTTGTTGCGTTAAGCATCCACATAAGCAAATAATTAAATCTTTTTTAATTTTTTTTAAATGTTTACATCTACCTAAATAACCGAACACTTTATCTTTAGCATTTTCTCTTATTGCACAAGTATTGAGTACAACTATATCAGCATCTTCCAAAGTATCACTATATTCATACCCTAACTTTTCTAAATAGTATTTTATTTCTTCTGAATCATGGACATTCATTTGACATCCATAAGTTCTTAAAAAATATTTTTTACCATTAAAAACAGGTTTTATATTCATATCTAAATTAATATGATTTATAGTTACCTTTTCTCTATTCTTAGCAACACAAAGATCTGGTTTATTCATAATATTTACCTCTCTTTCAGACCCCTATTGTAACACACTATCAAAAATTGTGAAAGCGGAATTTTGATGAGTGTGAAATAAAGTTGTGTAGAAAGGTTGTTTTAATCATAGATTTTATTATGACCGTGTAGGATAGAAAAAAGTATAAAAAACAAAAAATTGTACTATTTAATTACCAAAACCCGCTTTCAACAACCATTCTACCAGTATTTTTTTTATTTGCAAGCAATTCGACAAAAGTAGTAATCATTCGACATAATCTATCATTTATCCTCAAAATGTTACTTAGATTTATTCCGTACTAATTTTTTCTCTATAGCATAAGTAAGCTCATCTCTTTCAAATGTATCAAGTAAATTTTTAACCATATTATTTGTAAAAACTTCATTTATTCTATAACAACAAATATATTCTTTAGAACCAATGTATATTTCATATAATATTCGCATTAATTTATCTACCTTTTGTTGAGAATCTAAAGTATTAAAAGATGGTGCGCATTCATCATTAATAACCATATTGTCATAGACATCATATAAAAAATATATAACTATTGGCCTACCATCTAAATAATATCCTACAAAATACTCCCGCATTTTCAATTCTTCATTTTTTTCTTCTTCTAAAACACTTAAATCCAAATCACTAATCGAACCAAAATCACTTTCAAAGCATTTTACTTCTTCTTCCAATAGTTGCATTTCTTTTTTTCGTATAATCAAATCTTTTAATGCTAAAACAATATTCAATACAGGAATATAATCAAACCATAATAGCTTTTTATCTATATTATTTTCCATATATTCACAAAAATCATCAGGAAAATTATATTTATTAGCAATTTTTTTAAAATCTCCTTTATTTTTATTAACTACATAACTTCTTATTACATATGTTGAAATAATATTAACAACATATATTCCCAAAACCTCTAAAAATTTCATCTTACTTCTTAGGAACCAATCTTTCTTTACCACCCATATAAGGTTGTAATACTTTAGGGATTAATACACTTCCATCACCTTGATAATTATTTTCTAAAAGTGCTATAATTGCTCTACTTGAAGCAAGAACTGTATTATTCAAAGTATGTAAATAGTAAGTTCCATTTTCTCCTTTCGTTCTAATTCCGAGTCTTCTTGCTTGAGCATCACCTAAATTAGAACAAGAACCAACTTCAAAATATTTTTGTTGTCTTGGACTCCATGCCTCTACATCACAGGATTTAACCTTTAAATCAGCTAAATCTCCACTACAACATTCTAAAGTTCTAACTGGAATATCTAAATTTCTAAACAACTCAACTGTATATTTCCACATTTTTTCATACCATTCCATTGACTCATCCGGCTTACACAAAACAATCATTTCTTGCTTTTCAAATTGATGAACACGATAAATACCTCTTTCTTCAATACCGTGAGCTCCCACTTCTTTTCTAAAGCAAGGAGAATATGAAGTCATTGTAATAGGTAATGTGTCTTCCTTAATTATTTGATCTTTAAATCTACCAATCATTGAGTGCTCACTAGTACCGATTAAATATAAATCTTCACCTTCAATTTTATACATCATGGCATCCATTTCCGCAAAAGACATAACACCAGTAACCACATTACTGCGAATCATAAATGGTGGGATACAATAAGTAAAACCTTTATCAATCATGAAATCTCTTGCATAAGATAACATTGCACTATGAAGTCTTGCTATATCACCAATTAAATAATAAAAACCATTTCCACTCGTTCTTCCAGCAGAATCTTTATCCCAACCACTAAATGATTCCATAATTTCCGCATGATAAGGTATTTCATAATCCGGAACTACGGGTTCACCAAAACGTTCATTTTCAACATTTTCTGAATCATTCTTCCCAATTGGTACACTTTCATCAATTATATTAGGTATAACCATCATTCTTGATTTTATTTCTTCTTCAAGTATTGCTTCTTTTTCTTCTAACTCATCGATTCGATTATTAATTTCACTTACTTCACTTTTTATATTTTCTGCTTCATCCTTCTTGCCTTCACGCATTAGTCCACCAATTTGACTACTCAAATCATTACGCTTAGCTCTTAAGTTATCACCCTCAACTTTATATTCCCGATATGTCTTATCATATTCATAAACTTCATCAACTAAACCCAACTTTTCGTCTTGAAATTTTTTCTTAATATTTTCTTTTACTAATTCTCTATTTTCTCTTATTAACTTAATATCAATCATACTACACCTCTTCAAATAATTTATTTTTAATATTTAATTCCATTATTTTATTTACTTCTTCTTCTGTAAATTCTTTTATTAGCAAATTATATATTTCTCTTTTTAAAAGTTTATATGGAAATATTATTTTTTCCACTGGATTACCAAGTAAAATACTATCGTATTCCATATCATCACTAGATATACCAACACAATCTATTCCTAAAATATCAATTACATGTTTTATATGATTTAAATATTTATCTTTCAATACTTCTATTTCTTCATCTTTATCCGTCATAAACATTGAATAACTAACTAAGCCCATAACTGGCTTAAATTCTTTTAACATTTTTATTTGTTCATCAGTTATATTTCTTGGATGATTAAATAATTCATATACATTCGAATGACTCACTATTACTTTAGGATTTAAACTTTTATTTTTAGCATCTTTTAAAATACTCACTGTATCTTCAAAAGTTTCTCTATTCATATGTGATAAATCTATTGCAATTCCTAAGCTTATTGCTTCCCAAATAAACTTTTTTCCTTCTTCAGTTAACCCTCCAGTTGCATATGTTCCTCCACCATATTTATTTTTATTATTCCATACTAACAATATACTTCTGAGTCCTAATTCATGAAGTTTTCTTAATTCATCAATATTTTTTATAAAGTCACAGCCTTCAATACTAAAAACTACATCTAAATTAGGAAAATATTTTCTAAATAATTCTGTTGATAATTTAAACATTTCCACAACATCTATTTTTCTACCTTTCATTTCCCGTTGCATTTCTTCCTCACTCATAAAATAAAGGTTAGCAACTAAGCCATGAACATTCTTATCGTTAAAATACCCTTGTAACTCTTTAACATACCTAAAATCATTACGCAAATAACAATAGTATAAAACTGACAATAAATCATAATGCATGTCTATCATTTAATCATCTCCTTAAAAATAAAAAGGATGATACCAAGGAGTGCAATTAAGCACGGTACCACCCTTTATAACTCATTTATATAACGGTATTACCCGGGATAATCATATCCAACTCCAAAGGTAGATTCATTATACTTCCAACTTTTAGTTTCCACCAGCCACTAAATCTCTATAAATTTTTTATATAACTACTTATCCTTTATCTTCGTTTCTATATATAATATATCACAAAATAATTTATTAATGCAATTATTTTTGATTAATTTATGCGGATTGGATCAGAACTCGTTCCGGATCCACTAACATAGGTTACATTGGAGTTTAGATAGAAAGACGGGCGAACGGCATCGCCACCGCCCACGCCGTTGAAGTTCACGCGACCGGAATTGATCACAGTGAACGCATTGGATTTTCACCTGCTGTTGCATTTACTGTTAGAATAATACTACTATTTGATATATTACTTGCACTTACACTATTTATTACTGCTAGTAAATATTTATCAAAATAAACATAACATTTATCGCTACTATTAGTTTGCATCATAACTCTTTTATTTTCATCATCCCAAGTAAGAGTACTACCATTTTCACAACCTGATAATTCACTATTAAATATTCTTAAATGATTTCTTAGATATCTGTGATAAATTTGGTATTACTGTCACATTAGAAAAGCACAAATAACAACGCATTTGTGCTTTTTATCTACCTAAACTTGCATCTTTATTTAATACAGTATCATTTATATATCTCATAACTAACTCTTGTAATTCTTCTTTACTAAAAGCATATATATCTGTGTTTTCATCCAGCATATTATAATAATTTAATATATTAATTAGATTAGTAACAAAGAAATCATCACCATCCCAAGTTAAATCTATTGGTATATTTACCCCTTTAATAGTCATTACCCCATTATATTTATATATTTGACATAATTCTAAACTATAAAAAGTATTATCATCAGTTATATGTAACTTGGAATTAGGTATAACTATTATATTATCATCATTGATAACTACATTTTTATATAAATCATATCTTTCTTCCAAATACTTTAAATATGCATCATTAAATACATAAGATAATTCTATATTTTGATCAAATTTATATAATGCCAAATAATTTAATAAAGGCACTCTAGCTAAATAATTTTGATAATCTATTGGATCACTACTTTTAAATAATTCAAAAGAAATATTACCATTAGAATCTTTACTAACACCAACTTCTAAATCTTGCAAGTATTCTTCACCTAAAAATTCTCCATTTAAATATATTGGAATTTTTTTATACTTATAATCTTCTATTAAGCTATTTTCTGAAACTAACTTAAACCAAAATTCTTGCGTACCATAAAGATCTTTATGCTTTAAATAATTAATCCTTAAATAAGTATTTAAATTACTTACATAATGTATATCCGAATAATCGATATCTATTCTCCCATCATATTGAGCAAATGTTATATCTGTATATCTACCGCTACCAGAAATACTTGTTAAATATGGTTTTTCATCCATCATCGAAACATACTCATAATCTTTATACGTATCACTAATATTATTTAATTCACTAACTGTTATTATGTTGCTATAACTTAGTTCATTTAAATAATCATTATATTTATCTAAATAAGTGTTTATAAGTTCTTTATCATTATCTAATAATTTAATAAAGTAAGTAAATGGTTCATAAACATTACCATTTATATTAACATTAGATAAACATAATTTAAATAATTCATCTAGGTATTCCATAGAACTAGTTATACTTACTTCATAACCTAAAGAATTGCTAGTATCAGTTAAAGCATTTATAAAACCACTTATATAATCGAAATCTATATCAGGATATTTGGTTTCTAGTCTTTTAATTAATTCATCTATACCATATTTACTATAATCCTCTAAAGAAAAATCTACAAAAGATAATAAATAATCAAGTAATAAGCTTTGAGTATTATAACTTGTTGGATCTATAAGTAATTCAACGATTTTATTATTCATTGCTTCATTCAAAGCTATATTTTCTTTATATCTATATAATTTCTTTTCTCCATCTATTTCATAATAAAATTCCTGAGTAGTATGAGCAAGTTCATGATAAATAGTATTAAGTAAATATCCATTTTGCAAATTAATTTGATTATTTAAAACATCATAATTACCTGCAATATTTTCTCCAAGTACTTCTTTTTCTTCACTTTCATCTAATTCTACTATTTTTAAAGTTTTTATATTTTCATTAAATATTCTTAGATCAGCATTAGGAACAACTTCCAAGTATTTACTTACTAAATTACGAGCAAGTATTTTATGATATTCATTTAAATTAGGATTATTATCTATAGATTCAAATATAACTTCTTTAGTAACACTAGTATATCCTAATAATTCGTCTAAACTTTTAGTATTAGAAAATACTAATGTATCACCTAAATTTTCATCATAAACAAGTAACACTTTTCCATTTTCTATTCTATATTTTACATTTAATAAACCTACTAATGATGTAACTGATACTACTAAGGCAAGTATACCACTAACTAAACGTACTTTTTCTTTAAAAAATACTTTCTTATCATCATAAGATATAAAAGGATTATGAATATTGTATATAGTATCTAATACTTTAAAGTCTTCAAAAGTAGGATACATATATTTTCCATTTTCATCTTTTTCTAAAAATACTTTTCTTTTATTAGTAGACAAAAATATAGTAAAAATTTTATTATTAAACTTTATA
>DVHV01000176.1 GCA_018711775.1 Candidatus Onthocola stercoravium
ATAATTTTTTGCATAGATTTATCTAGAAAAAAATTAATAATGTCTTTTAATTGAAAATATGATATTTTATGTTTAATTATATTATTACATAAGGCATCTTTAAATAGATAATGGTTATTAATAAAAGTATTGGAATTATAAGTAAGTACGGTATAAATTATAATCCAAGATGGTGTTTGATAATCCAAATCGTTAAAAAATGTATCTGAAACCCAATTGACATTTGGAAATATATCTATAAGATAATTAAATACAAAATAGTAAGTTTCATCAATGTTTTCTCTTTTACTTTTATTAACATAGTTTTTAAGACGATATAAATTATTACTTTTCATAAGGCAATCTTCTAACTAATGATACTGCAATAAATTCATGACGGTATTTTTCGATAATTTCTAAACAATGTTTTATAATTTGCTTGCTATCATAAATACCTTTTTCGCTTGCAATCAACTCTTTTGTTAAGGCATTTTTTAACTCTTCGTTATCTGAGTGACTTAAATGCATTAAAAAGCTAATTTTTTTAAAATCTGATGCTTTAAATGTTAGATTTTTTTTGTTGATTTCTTGCATTTTTTGATAAATGGTTGTAAAAATATCTTCTAATGTATCTGTTGGTTTAAAAAGAATGGAATAATTATTATCTAATAAATCGTTTAAAGTTTTTAATATTTCATTTTGTTCATTTTCACCAATGTTTAATGTTTGATTTTTATTTATTATGTTAATAATGAAATCAAATAAGGTTATGTACCCATATTTCAAATCAAATTCATCAATTTGTGTTATTAAAGAGTAAATGGGTTCACTAAGTAAATACAAAGTTATTGGAATATACTTTTGAAATGATATATCTTTCATAGTAATAGAAGTGCATAATTCAGCGATGTAGGATGGATTTTTTGTTAAAATAGCATTTCCTAGATTAGAAACTAGGTAGAAAAAACAAATTTTATCAATTAGTTCATAGTTGTATTCCATATAGTCAAAAAATGTTTCTTCATCAATATCATCTGGGAATGAACTTATGGAATTGCAAAATGCTTTAAATAAAAATGGGTTAATTTCTTGTTGCATAATTTTTTGTTTTAGCTGATAACCGTAAAATTTAGTTCTTGTTATAATCATAAAAAGCCCTCCTTGAAACATATTTTAACACGTATTTCATATCTTTTTATAGGGGTAATCGTATGAAAAAGTTAATTTTCTTACTTATTTTGTTATTTCCTTTTAAAGTATCAGCATTAAGTGCTAGTAGTAGTATTGTTATGGATTTAGATAATGGAAGAATATTACATGCTAATAATGTTTATGATGAGAGATTAATTGCTAGTATTACTAAAATTATGACAGCAATAGTTACGATTGAATATGCAGATTTAGATAAAAGTGTAGAGGTTGGAGAAGAGATACTTGATGCTTATGGGAGTGCAATATATATAGAGCTTGGTGAAAAATTAACTTTGCGTGATTTACTATATGGACTTATGCTACGAAGTGGTAATGATGCCGCAGTGGTAATAGCTAAAAATGTGGCTGGTAGCATGGAGGCATTTGCAATGTTAATGAATGAGGTTGCTGATAGAATAGGGATGGATAATACATATTTTTATAATGCTCATGGGCTCGAGGAAGATGATGGTTCTGCTAATACATCGACGGCTTATGATATGGCACTTTTAACAAAGTATGCTATGGAAAATGAAACGTTTAGAGAAATATTTGGAGCTAAAAATTATACAGTGAAAACTAACTATAAAACGTATTCGTGGACGAGTAAAAATAAACTTATTCATAATCATGAATTTATAACTGGTGGAAAGACGGGATTTACCGAAAAAGCAAGGAGAACACTTGTTACCACAGGGAGTAATAATAACATAAATTTGGTAGTTGTTACTTTAAATGACCCTAATGATTTTCAAGATCATTTAGATTTATATGAACAAATATTTCGAGAGTATGAAGCAGTAAAAGTAATTGATAAGGATACTTTTGAAGTAAGTCAAGATAATGTGTATAAAGATGATACTTTGTATGTTTTAGAAGATATATATGTTCCAGTAACTAAGGAAGAGAAGGGAAATTTAAGAATTGAGTATGAATTATATAAAAATAATAAATATGTCGATGGAGATAAAGTAGGAAGTGTTCGAATATATTTAGGTGATGAACTTGTTAGGGAGGAAAGTATCTATGTTTTGGTTGAAGAAAAAGAAGAAAAGTTGTCGTGGTGGGAAAGATTTTTAAGGTGGATTAAATGGTAAGTTATATTTGGTTCTTTTTAATAGTTATTGGGATTGTTTTTTCATTATTTACAGGTAGGCTAGATGTTATTAATGATAGTATTTTAACTAATGGCGGAAAAGCATTAGATTTGATGTTATCTATTTTGCCTATTATAGTGTTGTGGACAGGAATTATGAAAATTGCTGAAGAAGCAGGACTTTTGCGAAAGTTTGCTAAACTTGCTCAGCCAATACTGTCTAGACTTTTTCCAGATGTTCCTGCGAATAATCCGGCGCTTGGATTTATTGCTTCAAATATTGCCGCTAATATGATGGGGCTCGGTAGCGCAGCAACTCCTTTTGGTTTAAAAGCAATGAGTGAACTTCAGAAGATAAACGATAAAAAAGATACAGCGAGTGTACCAATGATTACATTTTTAGTTTTAAATACTGCTGGAGTAACAATTGTTCCTACCACAGTTTTAGCCTTGCGTATTGCACATGGTTCAGCAAATCCTTCAGAAATTATCTTGCCAGGGGTTATTGCAACATTTTGTTCAAGTGTCGGTGGATTGTTACTCGATTACTTTATTCGTAAAAGGAGAAAAAGATGAATACTTTATCGAAAATAGTCATTCCAGTATTTGTAGTATTTGTAGTTTTTTATGGATTTAAAAAAAAGGTAAGTATTTATGATGCTTTTTTAGAAGGTGCAAAAGAAGGACTTATGATATCCTTTAATATATTTCCTTCAATTATTGCGATGGTATTTGCTATAAACATATTTTTAGATAGTAATTTTGTTTATGAAGTTTTGGGAGTTTTTGAACCAGTTTTACAGCTTATCAATATTCCGATAGAAATTATGCCAATGGCTTTGCTTAGACCAATTTCGGGGACAGCAACTTTAGCAATCATGAATGATATATTTATTAATTTTGGCCCGGATTCTTATGCTGGTAGGTTGGCGAGTGTTTTACAAGGGTGTACAGATACGACAATATATGTTTTAGCCCTTTATTTTAGTTCGATAGGAGTTAAGAAAACAAGATATTCTTTAGGTGTAGGTTTATTTGCGGATTTAGTAGGAATTACAGTTGCTTTTCTAATAACCATGTTATTTTTTTAAATTATGTGGTATACTTTAAGTGGTGGTTTATATGGAACGCTTACAAAAGGTAATTGCAGCGTACGGATACACTTCTAGAAGAAAGGCTGAAGAGTTGATAAAAAGACAAAAAGTCATGGTTAATGGTAAGATAATTACTGAACTAGGTACTAAAGTGTCTCCGCAAGATGTTATCAGTATAGATGGCGTTATTATTAATAAAGATGTTAAGCATGAATATTATATGCTTAATAAACCGCGGAGTGTAATTAGTAGTGTTACTGATGATGCGGGAAGGATTACAGTTGTCGATTTAATCGATACAGAAGCAAGAATTTATCCAATTGGAAGACTTGATTATGATACTACGGGGCTCATTTTGCTTACAAATGATGGCGAATTTGCTAATACCTTGATGCATCCAAGTTTTGAAATTGAGAAAACATATATAGCTAAATTAGATAAGGTGCTTACAAAGGACGATATTTTAGCCATTAAGAAAGGGATTACCGTTGATAAGAGAAAAGTTGAAGTAAAGCGTTTCAAAGTGAAGAAACGCGATTTAGAAAAAGGGACAGATATTGTAGAAATTACAATTATCGAAGGCCGAAATCACATAATTAAAAAATTATTTAAAGAACTTGGAGTTAATGTCGAAAAGTTAAGTCGGATTGGTTATGGCTTTTTGGATGTTAAAAATTTAAAATCGGGAGAATATCGCATGTTAACTATTAAAGAAATAAAAAAATTATATGCGTTGGCTAAGAAGTAGGGACTTTTTAGCCTTTTTTTCTCAGGAACTAGGAAAGGAATTTTATGAAAACAGAGATTAATTTATCAGCAGTAAATAATAAGAAAATCGAAGAAATTATGAATAATATTCGGGTGGAGAATAGTCCATTTATTATAGAAATTTATAAGTATTTGCGAAAGCTTAAGGAAGATAAGTTAAAAAATAATATAGTTATATATCCTAAAGAAGATTATGAAAACTTTGGTTGGAAAGACCGGGCTATTGATAGGGTTGTAGCTAGATATAAAGATATTATGCTATGTATTGATGTTTATAATAAATATGATAGTAAAATGATTATAAAGAATATGATGGTTTTTGCAAAAATTATTAGAAAAGTGGCAGCAGAAATTGATTTGGATCGGGTTATATATGTACGGATATTTAAAAAGGGAAATGTTGATAGTGATAAAGGATATACAGTAGAAAGAGGTTATTGTGATAAGTATCGCGAATTTAATGTCGATATTTTGGATTTATTGACTATTTCTTTAAAAGAAATATCTAAGTGTGGGTATGGCGAAATTGCGGATATTATGAAAAATTGGCAATAAAAAAGGCTAGTGGTTAACTAGTCTTTTAGTTTTCTTCAGCATCTTCAACTATTTCAATTGCTCCAACTGGGCAAGAGGCAATAGCATTTTGTAGAGCTTCAGAATCTAAATTTTCATCGTTAGTAGCATGTGACAAATTGTTTTCAAAATCGAAATGTTCGTTATCGATAGCAATACACATACCGCAACCAATGCAAGTATCTTTAACAACTATTTTTTTCATGTGTCTCCTCCTTGTATAATTATAGTAAATAGAATTTTAAAAATCAACGATAAATATTTCAAAATAGCAGATTTTATGTTATTATTGTGATAGAGGTAGCGGTATGGATTCAAGAATGAATAAATATAGTGATGATAATAGAATGTCGAGAGTATCAAAGAATGCTTCGTTATATAAAGAGATAAACGAAAGCGAACTCGATAATTTTAGTGTGAAAAGTAATGCAACTGTTATAGGTAATCAAGAACCAGAAATTGATATTGAAAAAATAAAGAAAATTTTGGATAAGAAATACAATGAAGCACCTAAAAGAAGAAGTATTAGAGTAGAACCGCGGGAAGAAGAAAGTCGTTTAGTAGATGATGTGCCAACGAAAGAATATGATTTGAATGTTATTTTAGAAAAAGCCAAAGATGAAAAGCCGGAGACTTATGAAGAAGCACGTGCTAAAAGACTTAGAAATACACAATATGATATTTTGAATAATTTGAATATCGACGATAAAAATGAAACTAGGTCAAATAATGAATCTGTTGATTCAAGTGAAAAACCAGAAATGAATAAGGCTCAAGAAGATTTAATGGAACTTATTAATACGATAACAATTAATGAGGCTAAGATTAAAGAGGGACATAAAGATTCTAATGATGATGAAATTGATCCTCTTAGTATTTTGGAAGATTTAAAAGGTGATGAAGGAACTGCTGTTTATGAAAAAATGGCAGAAGAAGTAAAAATTGAGGCAACAAGTAACATTGAGTTAACAGATGATAGTGAAAAAGAAGAAAAAGTAGATGATGATAATTCTATTGATAGTTCTTTTTATACTACTACAAGTTTTAAGAAAAAAGATTTTGACGATGATGATAATGATGATTTCTTAGACGATAATAAGATGAATATTGGAGTAAAAATATTAATTGTTGTTGTAATAATAGCATTTGCGGTAGGATTATTTTTGTTTTTAAGATCATTTCTAAATTCCTAATACATATTATTTAGTATGAAGAGACTAAGAATGCGAAAAAATTATAAAATATCAAAAGTTTTAATCGTAGTATTAATTTTGATATTTTTTTTAACTTTTTTGTTATTTAAATTTTATAGTGAAAAGGTAACACCAAAGATTATTGAAGTAGCTGAAGTAAGAATTAAGAGATTTACTGAATCATTTTTAAGTAATAATATTGGATATGATATTTTAAATGGTGATGTTATTGAAGATATTTTGGTTATAAATAAAAATGATGATGGAGAAATACTGTATGTAGATTATAATTTGGATCAAGCATATTTAGCTTTGGATACGGTTACAGAGGAATTAAATAATTTGTTAGTTGATTTAGAAAATGGGTATGTAGAAGATGATACAGATAATAGCATTACTGGTAGTGAATATGGTCTTATTTTGGAACTGCCGATGTTTATTGCATCAGATAGTGCGTTACTTGCAAATTTGGGACCAAAAATTTATATGAAAGTAAATTTTGTAGGTTCGTTACTTACAAATATTAAAAGTCAAATCGTCGATTATGGAATGAATAATGCGTTAGTAGAACTTTATGTTACTATTAAAATTACGGAGGAATTAATATCACCAGTTACTAAAAGTACTCAGGAAATTGAATATGATGTTTTGATAGCATCTAAAGTTATCAATGGACGAGTGCCTACCTTTTATGGAGGGAAAATTGTTGAAGAAAGTAGTTTGTTATCTATTCCAATTGAATAGAAATTATGTTATAATTAATGATAGGGTGAGACTATGAACCAAGTATTTGTTAATGAGGCATTTACTAAAGCTATAGATGATTATTTGAAAAATGCTGATAATGTACAAGGCATTATCTATAATTCTTTTTTGGTTGTCGTTGTAAGAATGTTGGTTTGTATATATAGTGAATTAGATATTGTAAATCCTCTTGTTATTGGTGATGAGGAGCTTTTGTATAAGAATTTAACAAAGTTTGGTTATTCTAGAGATTCCTTAAATATATTTTTTAGTAATTTGCAACTTTATTATGATATTTCTCAAAAAAATCAGCAAAATTCTCAAAAAGAAAAGAATCCTTATTTTGAGTTTGTGCAAAAGGATTTAATTGATATGTTCATAGTAAAAAAAGTAAACTTTTATTTAACAGAAGAAGAAGTTAAGACCTTTTATGATTTATTGTATACTCCTTTTTCAAAAAATCCGTTGCGTGTTTCTTATAATTTTTTAATGTGTACTATAAATAATACAGATGTAATGGAAATTGATAATTATTTTAAAATACAAATGCGTGATAATATAAAAGTTATTAAACCACAAGAAAAGCATTATTTAAATGTGAAAGCTTATGAGATTCTTAATTATTCAATGGATGATTTGAATAAAATGGATAGTAATGAATTGGAGCGAGTTAATCATCAAGTTTATGATTACTTTAAGATTAGAGAAAATGCAATTAATAAGGAATATTTATTAGAAAAAGCAATTGAAGCAATTGAAAGAGAAAAAAATAAAGTTACTTCTGGTAATGGATACGTCGATATATTGTTAGTTATGAGTGTTATTTGTACTATAATTATGGTGGTTGGCATTTTAACTTTTGTTGTTTTATAAAGGTGATTTATGGATAAGATTATAATTGATGGAAAAGAATATAATGTAATAAAGAATTATAGAGATGCTTTAAATATTGCTGATTTGGAAGGAAAAATAACTGAATATTTTGATAATTTCGATTATATATTGGGGGATTATGCATATGGTAAAGTTAGATTAAAAGGATTTAATGAAAAAGAAAATAAGAATTATAAGCCTATAAATGATTATGCAAAAATTGATGAGTATATAGAAAACAATTGTGCTTATAATTGCAAATATTTTATTTTAAAAAGTTTGTCTGTTGAAAAAAAGTAATTGATTTGTTATAATTGTTTATAGAAAATAAAGAAGGGATTGATTAAAGTGGAAAAAATAACGATAAATTTGATGTCTGGATCGAGTTTGGAAAAGCCTTTAGTATCAGCTTTTAAAGGGAATAATTCTATTTATGTAATACTTGATAATGAAATAAATGGAACTATGGGATTGCCTATAATTTTGGTTTCTAAGTTAGAAAATAATAGATTAGTAAAAATTAATGATCAAAATGAATGGAATTCTGTAAAGGAAATGCTTAGAATGATAATTGCTGGTAATCAAGCAGATTATGTTGTGGTAGATCCAATGCTTGGAGCTGATGATATGTTTTTCTCGCAACTTACATTGCCAGTTGCATCTTTTGATGCATTGAAAAATAATTATCGTCCAAATGTTGAAAATGCTGGGGCAGTTGCTAATACAGCATCTTTAAATGTTGGTATGCCTGACATGAATAATTCTGTGGCTACTCCAAATCCAATGGAAAATATGGTTTCACCAGTACAACAAACTGTTTCAATTGACAATGTTGAGGCTCCGGTTAATCCGTCGCCAGTAATGGAACCAGTTATGCCACAACCACAAATGGTTGATAATTCTCAAGTGATGAGTCAAGATACTCCTGTAGCTCCTGTTATGCCTAGTGCCCCAGAAGATGCACAAAGTGTAACTACTATTAACGAAACGCCAAATGTAGCTACAATGGAACCTACTTCTGTTGAGGCTCCAGTTCCTAATGTTGAACCTATTCCAACTCAAAATGTTGAAGAATCGGTAGCATCAGTAGATTTTACTGCTGATAAGGAAGCATTTTTAAAAGCTTGTGAAAATATGTTTGATGCTTTAGTGGCTAAATTTAAAAATTAAAATATGATGGTCTAATGGCCATCTTTTTTTTATATAATTTAATATGAAAGAAACAATTAAATATTATTATGATATCGATGTTGATGAGTTAGAAGAAAGTGATGGAAAATATCATTTTAAGTTTCAAAATAGAGATTTTTTCTTTGTTTTTTATAATCGTAATTTAGAAGAATTAGATGATATACTTTTGTGTGTACAAAATATGAGGGAAAAGGGCATTGCTGTAAATGATTTAATTTTAAATAGAAATAATTCTTTTCTTACAAAAGTAAATGATTATAATTATTTGCTTATGGCAGTGAGCAACTATAGTGAAACCTATGATATATTTGATATAGTAAGTGTTGCTAGTAAATTGCGACTTAATAATAAGAATTCAAAGATCTATCGTAATAATTGGGGGAATTTATGGATGCAGAAAATAGATTATTTTGAATATCAAATTAGAGAATTAGGTCTTGATAAACCAGTTATTAAAGATTCATTTAGTTATTACGTAGGTTTGGCTGAAAATGCTATTAGTTATGTAAATAATACAAGTTTTAAATATCAAGTTTTAGATGCTCCGATAGTTTTATCACATCGTCGAGTTTTTTATCCTAATTATAAACTTAATTTTATGAATCCATTATCTTTTATTTTTGATTTAGAAGTTAGAGATGTTGCAGAGTATTTAAAAGCAATGTTTTTTGGTGCCGAAGATACTGAAGAAGTATTGGAAGATTTAAAATGTTATTTAAAAATACGTAATTTATCTGTATATGAAGCAAGTATGTTTTATGCGAGACTTCTTTATCCTTCATATTATTTTGATGTTTATGAAGAGGTTATGAATAAAGATAGGAATGAAGAAGATTTAGTTGATATCATAAAAAAGTGTAACAGTTATGAAAACTTTTTAAAAGAAGCATATTTAGAAATATCTAAATATGCTCCGATAGAAAAAATAGATTGGCTTATAAATTAATGTTGATAACTCCTTCAAGTTCGGGAACTTCGGCTTTAAAAAATTCAAAAATGCCATCATTGATAGTATTATCTTGATACATGCAATTTTGGCAAGCGCCAGATAATTTTATGTATAAATAGTTGTCTTCATATTTGACAAATTCTATATCTCCGCCGTCCATTACTAAGAAAGGACGTATTTGATCAATCATATCTTTTAACTTTTCTTCCATGCAAATCACCTTCTTATATTATAAGGCTTTGTAGTTGTTAAGTAAAGAATTTAATGGTATACTAAGATTAGTTAAGAGGTGTGAAATGCCAAAATATAAAATAGGTGACATAGTAGAATGTAAAGTAAGTGGAGTTGCAGAATATGGCTTTTTTGTGCGAGTCGATTCAGAATTTTCCGGGTTATGTCATATTTCAGAAGTGTCTAATGAATTTGTCAAAGATGTAAATGATTTTGTCCATGTTGGTGAAATTGTTTATTGTCAAATTTTAGATATTGATTACGAAACTAAACAAATGAAGATGTCAATTAAAAATATTTATTATAAGACGGAAGATGATGGTATGCATATTGTTGAATCACGAAAGGGATTTTTGCCACTTAAAAATATGTTGCCAATATGGATTGATGAAAAAATGAAAGAATATGAGAAACAGAAAAGATGATAGAGAGGTTTGATGTATGAAAATAATTACTGATAATGTTGTATATGTTCAAAAAAATGATTTGGCTTATTTAAGTCGTAGTGAAGAACATATACCTGCATCGATATTTATGAAAGCATTTGGAGATGGCATTGTTATTATCGATGATAGTAATAGGTATGAATTTATGAAATTTAGTGCTCCGGAAGAAATTGAGTTTTTTGAAAATTTGGATTGGATGGTAGATTATAGTGAAGTTAAAGATTTATCAGACGAAGAAATTATGGCTTTAGCACAAATGGTATGTGAGGAAAGAAACATCATTGCTCAACAGTTTAATTCTATGTCGTCGGAAGAAAAGAAAGAAAATGTAAGTATGTGCTTTCGCTGTGAACTACTTGATTTTAAAATGTATTCCTTGAGAGATTTTTTGTGGTTTAAGAAAGGGCATTTAAAATTTGATTTACCAGAAGGATTAGAATTACCTGATGGAGAACAACAAAGAGGTGGATTTGGTAAGTTAATTAGAAGTATGCTTAATAAAGGTAAAAAGATTAAAGGTAAATAAGATATTGTAAATTTTGGTGCAAAAAAAACTCGAAAATTTAAATTCGAGTTTTTGGTTTTAAATTGGTGCCCAAGGCCGGACTTGAACCGGCACGAGTTGTTATACTCGCAGGATTTTCTTACTACTATAGTTTTCACTACCATAAAATGTTTGTAGTCTGGACTTTCTCTTTACCATATCTT
>DVHV01000177.1 GCA_018711775.1 Candidatus Onthocola stercoravium
TGATTTTTTCTTGTCAACTATTTTTTTCACCGAAACTCAAATAATATTTTTCTATCTAAATTTCTCCATTTTTAAAGCTTTTTCTTTATTTTCTTTGGAATAACCATGCAAAGCATCTGGAGTTTTTTCTAATAACAATTGATACATTTCATTATAAGCAGAATCTTTATTTTTTCCCCAGGCATTAATATTTCCTATCATATATTTTTGTTTATCACTTGTATATATACAAATGCTTCGATTAGTAACTACGCCATTACGACGATATTCATAAGGGTATAACCAAGAAATTGATTTAAGTTCAATTATTTTCAAACCATCGTTATAACTGATTAAATAATTTTCAGTCAGATAAACTTTACAAATTTCATTATGAATCGTTGTGCTACTTTCTAATTCTTCTTCAATTGTTTTTAAAGAACTTTGATATTTCGAAATACTTTTTTTAGTTTTAGTTTGTCTATTCATATAAACCATAATTAATATTAGTCCAACTACAGTTATTACCCCAAAAACTATAGCAATATCAATAATTGTGTCCGTTTTAGTTACATAAGTATCAATTAAGTAAGGATAAATTAAATTATTAAAATTTTCTTCAGTTATGTCAAGACCTTCACTATCTCGAAAATATTCGATAGCAAAATTTTTAATTTCATCAGGAATAAGTTCCGATTCTCCAACAATGGTAACAGATTCTGGAGCAACAGCATCTGGATCTGTACTATAATTATAATCATGATTTTCTTTTAAACTTGCAAATGTATCATCATCTATTTTAGCAATGTAAGTGTAACCATCTTCCATCACAAAATAATATTTTTCTAAAGAGGAATCAGTTGTTAGAGTTGCAAAATAACTTGTCACAAGTTCTACATCTATTTTGGAAAAAACTCTTTCTTCTGTTACTTCAGATAAATTGGTTGGTTGTTCTTGACTTATGAAATAACTTAATATTCCTCCTCCAAATAAACCAAATGTTACAATGATTATGCCAATTATTAATATAAATTTTCTAGGCTTTGTCATTTTTTGTAAATCATTCATCTTTTCACCTTCTAATTAAATTATACTTAAAAGCAATAGATAAGTAAACTATTTATAATAACGAATTTTAAAAGTTGAACCAATATCAGGTGTTGAATCCACTTTAATTTTACCATTATCTTTATTTATTATCTCTTTAGCCAAACTCATACCAATACCAAAATTATTATTGCTACTATTTTCCCCTTTGTAAAATCTTTCAAACATTCTTCTTTTTTCCTCTTTACTCATACCCTTTCCTTCATCCTGAATTGTGATTTCTGTAAACATATTAGTTTCTTTAAAACTTACATAAATATTTTTGTTTTCAGAAGTATACTCTAAACAATTTTTTAAAATATTACTCAGGGCCTCAAATTCCCATTTATAGTCACCAGTAAATGTTACATTACTTGAACCATTTATATGGATTGTAATGTTTTTGACATCTCTTAGAGCATCAATATGTTTTAAAACATCTATACATAAATTTTTTACATTTATTTTTTCTTCTTTAAAAGTAATAACATTAGCATCAAAGCGAGATAATTTAAGCAAGACTATAATTAAATAATTAATGCTATCTATTTGGGTTTTAATATCACTCAAAAACTCTTTTTGTAAAGATGCGGGAACATCTTCATCGCACAAATTATCCACAAGTAATGATATTGAAGTTAAAGGTGTTTTTAACTGATGAGAAATATTAGTTAGTGAATCTTTTAAATTTTGTTTATCAACCAACTCTTTTTCGGCTTTTTCTCTAAGCATTATGGTAGTTGTATAAATTTCATTTTTTAATATTGACAATATTCCTTCACTATTCAAATCAATTTGTAAGTTGTAATTACCCCGATTTAATTCTTTTAAATATTTAATTAAATTATTTAGTTCTCTTTTGTTTTTTAAATTGTATAAGTAAATACCTAATATTATAATTGCTCCGAAAATAACAATTATAATAATATTTATTAGCAATTGTTCGTGAAATTGGTTTTCCAATGATGCTAAAATGCTCAAATCTGAATCAGTAAATCCATAAGATGTAAGAATATCAGAATTATTTTCATAATCGGAACTATTTATTATTTCAATAACTTCACTTGTATCAATATTGGGATAATTTTCATCTATTAAATCGACAACATCAGATACAAATTCATTTGTAAGCTGTGAATAAGTTTGATATTCATAATAAGTAATAGCAATTGTTGTTACAAATAACACTATAAATGTAATCGTTATTATTATTTTACCATGTTTCATTTGTCCACCCTATAACCAATACCCTTAATTGTCTTGATGATATTATCATTGCCTAACTTTTCTCTGATTCTTTTTATATAAACGGTTAAAGTATTATCTTCTACAAATTTACCAGATATATCCCAAATACGATCAATCAAAATTTCACGGGTAACTATTCTATTTAAATTTTGGAAAAGTAAAAGTAAAATACGATATTCTAGACTAGTTAGAGTTATTTCTTCGCCATTAACAAATACTCTACCTGCTTCAGTATCAATTGTAACATTTTCTACAGTAATAAGTTCATTATCCTTATTTCTTTTTAATATTTTATTAATACGAGATAATAATTCTTTAGAACGAAACGGTTTAATTATATAGTCTTCTACTCCAGAATCTAGTGATGTTGATATTATATCTTCATCATCCTTGGCAGTTAGTATCAATGTGGTTTTATCCTTTAAGTTTTCTTCATAAAATTTTAGGCCATCACCATCTGGTAACATTAAGTCAAGAATTATTAAATCATATTTGTTACTTATTAACTCTTTTGCTTCTTTTAAAGATTTAGCAACAGTTACTTTAAAATTATGTGATTCTAATAAATATTTAATTCCTTTAATTATATAATCATTATCTTCGATAAGTAAAATGTTATACATAAAATAATCACCAACATTATTTTAGCAAATATAATAGAAAAAATCATCCGCAGATGATTTTAAATGTTATCATTTCTGATAGTATCGATAATATTTTGTTTATTAATCTTTTTAATAGATACATGCATGATTATAGTTATGAGTAAGAAAACAACAACAATAGAAATTAATATTGCTTGCCATGGAAGCATGTATCCTAAATCATTTCCAACTTCAAAAGCTTTATAGATTGCAAATGATCCAAGAAGTCCTAAAGGTATACCAATAAGTAGAGATTTTGTGCCATAGAATATACTTTCTAAATGAATCATTCGATTAAATTCGCGTTTTGTCATACCAATGGATTTTAACATAGCAAATTCTTTGCTTCTTAAATTCATGTTAGTAGTTATTGTATTAAATATGTTAGTAATACCTATTAAACTGATGACAATTATAAAGCCATATAGGAATATTGCCACTAGTAATAGCATCGACTTTTGGGCATTTACTTCTTCTTCAACATTATATAAATAGTATTCATAATCAGTATTTTCTAGATAATCATTAATATCACTTTCTAATTTAGCAGTATCACTACTATTTATGTATAAAGCATCATAATCATAGTCGAAATTATCCATCATGGAATCAGATACAATTAAGTAGCCACTGGATGAATAATTACCTTCTAAGCCCATAGGTCTTTTATCTGTCCTTTTTACTATATTTATTTGATATGAATTACCATTTTCAAATTTACCTTTTATAGTATCGCCTTCAGAGACATTGTAGACATTATAGTGTTCATAATGGTCATTACTGTAATAAGAGAAATCATCAATTATTATTCCACCATTTTGGTAATCATTTATATTGCCATCGAAAGATTCAACATATCTTTTATACTCAGCATCTCCAAGAGAAATTATTTGTAAATAAGATAATGTATCATCTTGGTATTCTTCCTTTTCTTCCCCATAGTAATTATAGAATCCTTCATCAGTCATGTATTCTTTCATATCGATTTCTAGTAAAGTACTACGTTGTAAAGAATAATTGTTTATGTTATTTAGAGCTAAAATTTCATCATAAGAAGACTTAATTGCATCATCAGTTACAGTATCTGCTTCAGTTGCTTTAGGGTAAATAGATACTTGTATGTTATATGCGATATCTTTGTAATATTGACCTGCTACACCAAAGCCATAATTTAGGAATGATGATAAAGCAATAAACACAGAAATACTTACTACTAGAGATATGACTGTTGTCCGATATTTCTTACGACTTCGTTTTAAGTTCTTGTAAGCAATTTCACCACCGATGCCAAAAACCTTATTAATTATTTTAGGAGTCTTTAACTTCTTAGGATTAATCTTTATTTCATTATTGTTACGAATTGCTTCAATCGGAGAAATTTTACTAGATTTACGAGCAGCACTTATAACAGATAAGTAAATCGTGACAATTGCTAAGATAGCACTTAAAAGAATTGGTAAAATTGGTACACTAAATATAAATTTAGTCTCTTCGATAAAATCAGGTAATAAAATGTTAATAACGTAGCATAAAACAAAATCTGCAAATATTCCACATAGAATACCGATTGGGATACCTATTATACCAAGGATAAATCCTTCATATAAAACATTTTTCTTTATTTGTTTACTTGTTGCACCAATACTTGCAAGCATACCATATTGTTTAGTTTTTTCAGTTATAGAAATATTAAAACTATTACGGATAACAAAAACACTAGTAAGGATAATTATGGCAATTACAACTCCAGCAACGGCATAAAGCATATCTTGATTAGAACCACTTAATCCAACACCTTGCCAACGAAGTAGATCAGCATTTAAAGTGTAGCCATAATCTTTTAAATCATTACTATTGGCTAATGTATTTAGAAAATCTTCATAATAACCGGGATCTTTAAATAATAAAGAAACATCATATGAATTACTTGTTAAAGTATCAGTATAAGTAATTACTGTATAACCTGGAGCATTGTAGGCTTCAACATTATAATCTAATCTTTCCATGATACCTACAACGGTATATTCTTTAGTGTATTTATAATCTAGAGTCTCATTACAATCATCTATTTCATTATACCCTTCTTCATAAACAAAGTAAGGATTATTTTGCGTCATTATTGAGCCATCGCTACAAACACGATTTCCTATATCTAAAGATATTCTGTCTCCGATATTTATATCTACTTCAGCATTATCGATGATACTTTTAGAAATTACTATTTCAGAAGCATTTTTGGGAAGTCTTCCATCTTCCAAGTTAATTTTGGTATTAGCAAATGCTTCTTTAGTGTATCCAATGATATAAATATATGGTTTATATGGATTTTTGCTACCTTCAAGAGGAGCATATCCCAAGTTTTCTACTAAATACATTAATTCGACATGCCGATTATTTTCAAAATATTTTAGATCATCTGTAGCAACTGATTCTATTGTTATATGCCTATTTCCATTATTTTCTTTAGCATTTTCAACTAATGTTGCTTGCAAGCTACTAACCATTCCCGCAACAGCACAGATAAGAGCAGTTGATAAAATAATACCAATTATTGTTACAATAGTTCTTTTTTTATTTAATTTTAAATTGCGTAAAGTTAATTTATTTAAAATTTTCATGGTTAGTTCCTTACATCACTAATTATCTTACCATCTTCGATAGTAATGATACGATTAGCACTTGAGGCTATCTCTAAATCATGAGTTATAACAATAATTGTTTGATTATATTTTTGGTTAGATTTTTTTAGTAAAGCAATTATTTCATCACTGGCTTTAGAGTCCAAATTACCTGTTGGTTCATCCGCTAAAACTAAAGCAGGATTATTAATTATAGCTCTACCAATTGAAACCCTTTGTTGTTGGCCACCAGAAAGTTCATTTGGTAAATGTTTTTTACGATTTTCTAAACCTAAAGTTTCAAGTAAATCATTCAAATGTTTTTTATCAACTTCTGCTCCATCTAATTTAGCAGGAAGGGTAATATTTTCTTCAACATCTAATATAGGTATCAAATTATAAAATTGATAGATTAACCCTACTTGTCTTCTTCTAAAAATGGCTAGAGCATCATTATCCATGGCATAAATATCAACACCATCAATAAACACTTTACCTTTAGTAGGTCTATCTACTCCACCAAGTAAATGCAAAAGTGTCGATTTACCAGAACCAGAAGCTCCAACAATAGCAACAAAATCTCCTTTTTCAACACTAAACGAAATATCATCTACGGCTTTAATTTTAGTTTCACCTTTACCATAGACTTTCGATAAATTTTCAACTTTTAAAATTTCCATCTAATCAGTCCTTTCAATACCAGTATATTTTTTAAAAGTGACTATTAAATGACATTTACAATATTTTAAATATAATTTTCAATATCTGTTGTAAATTCCATATTATTTATTATATCTAATAAACGGTTATATTCTTCAACAAGTTCATCAGTATCGAAGTATATATATTCTTCATCCATTGTCCAATATGCAGAGTTATCACTTAAAAAAGTAAAATATTCAGTATAAGCATTAAGCATAGAAATGCCATAATCAATACTACTATCAATATCCTTTTTACTTTCATCAATTATATCATGGTCAATCATAGAGTTTTTATAATAATCTAAATAATAATATTCTAAATCATAATTTTGAGCATATGACATTATTTTATCTTCATCAAATAAAGCATTTAAATTATTTCCAATATCTTCTAAATTAATACGGGCTTCAGCAATTATTTTTTTAGAATTTTCAAAATATGGAGCATCTTCATCGAAATTATATAAATTTATAACCATATTAAGTTGGGAATTATTATAAACGTCTTCTAATCTACGACATTCAAATAACAAATCACGAAGATATTCTTTAATAGCCATTTCAATATCTAAATAATCGCCATCAGATACATAGCTATTTAATTTAATGTCAATTGTATTATCAGTTATTCCATTTGTATCAATTAAATATTCTATTTGAGCAAATTCATTATCTAATTTCTTTTCAGTAACTATTCCTTGATAGACATTTACTCCAACAAGTACTATAAAAATCATTAGTAATGCATAACCAGCCATTAAAATACCTATAAATGCTTTGTTTGTTCTTTTCATTAAATCACCTATGATTAGATTATACCAAAAAATTACAGATTATAAAATAAATATTTGCCAATAATATTAGTGGGAGGTAAAGTTATGAAAAATGTTCCTGAAATGATTTCCACAAAAGATAGTGCATATATAAAAGATATGTTTAATTGGAATTTTGTGGCAATGAAAAAATTTGATGATTATATTGAAAATGTTGAAAATGAAGAAATTGCTAAAAAAATTAGTTCTTTAGCAGATATGCATTTTAAAAATTGTAATACATTAATTAAGTTGTTGGAGGGTGAGACAAATGAGTGATAAAGAATATATAATGGATACTTTAGATACTTTAAAATGTCTATCAGTTAATATGACTTATGTGATGAATGAAGCAAGTTGTGATAAACTATATAAAGAATATCTAAGTATGTTTAAAGAAATAAATAAAGAAACTAAAGAAGTATTCGATTTAGCATATAAACTCGGATATTATACTTTAGAGGCTGAAGATGAAAAAAAGATAAAGTCGGCATTAAAGACTTTATCTCAAGAATTAGAATCTTGTTGTGAAACAAAATAAATACGGGATGAGGCTAGTTTACGTAAACGATATATACGAATATAATCTTTACTAGAATCAGCAAGGAAACTATAAACTGATTCCCAGATTGCTAGCCATCCTAATATTAAAATAATCTCACTTAATACTTCGATAAAAGATAAGTAGTAGATTACAATCAAAACTATTCCTATTAAAAATAGGATAGTTTTTTTAAATTTGGCTTTTTCATAATAATATAATTCATCTTGGACTTTCAAACCAAATGTTCTTCTTACTGTATCCATCATAGCATTTTTCTCTGCATCACTTATTTTTAATTTAGTATAAATATTGATGACTATATTGTTTTTAAAATTTTCGCCAAAACACTCACTATAAATATAATCAGTTATTTCTGGTGATAGTTTTTTGTTTGTATAACTACTATAAAAATCATCTTTCTTTTTTAAGTTAATATTAATTGTTGTTTTCATAACCATTCCTTTTCATTCTTGTTAAATTTAATCCCTTATTACCTACTAACTTAGACATTTCTAAGTCGATTGGTTCGCGTTGAATAAAGTGATATTGGTATCTTTTACTTTTATCTTTTGTTTTAACGATTAATGGGTCAATGCCAAAATGGGTCCCTAGAAATATAATCGTATGAATATCTGGTACTGAGTAGTGCTTTGTATACCAAATAACTTTTTCTCCAGGTGTTAAAAAATATAATTCATCTTCATTTTTTATTTGACCTTTAGAAACAACTCCCTCATCAATAAAATGAGGTCCAATACGGATATCTAATCCTAAACTAACAATAATAGCTAATAATGAATTTAGATAACTTGAAACTTCAGCATATGATACTGTTGTATTAAAAGATAAATATATTGGGTCATGTGATGATGTTGATAGTTCTTGCAAATAATTTGCTATTTCCTCAATGTTTAAATCTATATCTATATTTATCCACATATAAACCACCCGTCATATTTATTATAATATTTTTTTAGAAAATTTAAAAGTGGAGAATAACATTTATTGGTTTTCTAGCACGTGTATTAGAAATATCTTTGCCATTTTTCCATAGTATTACAGTTCCATCTAGTATTGTTTCAGCAATACTCACGCTATCTAAATCAATTAAAAGAAAAGTTCCAGTTAAATTTGCTCCATCTGCACATATATTTTCAAGTTCTTGTCCTGCTAGATTTACACCTTCTAAAGTAGTGTTTTCAAGACTATTTTTATAAAGAGAAGCAAAATCTATTCTACGAATATTAGTATATGATAAATCTATTCCTCTCAAGTCAGTATTATGAAAATCTATTTGAGATAAATCTAGAAAACGTAGGAACGGCAGGAACCTTTGGTTAATTATAAAATGTTTTAATCCATCTACTACTACCTCTTCTAACAAATCGTTTTCAGATATAAAAACTGAATGATAAAAAAATGTAGGAGTTTCACTTTCTGATAATCTTTTAAGTTGTCTAACAAGGGATTGTTTATCTTTACCGTTTTCTTTTTCTACTTCTACGTTTGACTTTAGTTTGTTATTACCAACAGTTATTTTGGGATAATTTGATAATTCTTGCATTATTTTTTTGAAACCATATTCTTTTACTATGTCGCAAGAAAATGGCTTACCATTTATAAATATTCGCAAGTTTTCTACTATATAATCATCTGGATTGTCTAGAAGAGATAAAATTTGCCGATATATTTTATCTAATTCTCTTTTATTACTAGAATTTATTTTGCTTAAACTAACCATCCAATCTATAAGTTCACTTTGAAAAATAGGGTGCTTAACATCAATTATCTCAATATTTAAATTCATTGCAATCACCGTTGGAGTTAGTATATCACAATAAATAAATTTTGCAATAAAAAGAATAGGTTTTTACCCTATCCTATAACACTATTAATATTATCTAACTTAGCTTGTAATTCATTGATTTTTTCACGCAATTGGGCATTTTCATTGTTTTTATTTTGCAATTCTTCTTGAAGCCTATATATTTCTTCTTGATAAATATAATAATTTTCTGTATTTTCATGAAGTTTTTCATAATAGCTTTGACTATTTTCCTTAATAATATCAATATTTGCTGAACTAGAAGTAATAGTTATATCAACTTTTCCTAAAAGTTCATAGTTATATATTGTTTTATTTTTCAAATCATTTTTAAGTATATCAAGATAATTTATTGTATTATTCCACAATGAATAAGAATTTATTACGTAAAATTCATCTTCCATATGTGTATCTACTTTGAGAAAATCTTCATAGTAAGCAATTTCAACTTTTACTTTGTTGCTAAACGTATCATCTATTTTATAGTTAATGCGATCAGTATATAAATCTGCTCTAAAGAATAAATTATCATTCATATCATAAGTATTTTCTATTTTGCTTTTTTGGATATTTGCTGGTATTTCGTCATAGAATTTAATTTTTGAAACTTCGTAAGTTGTTAAGCCAGATCCAACACCAAAAGTAATTATTCCAATTAGAAACAATGAAAACATTCGTTTAAAAGGAACAGTGCTACTCAAAAGGAATCTAATAAATAATTCCATAATAATACCAACTGCCAATGTTGCTCCGATTAAGGCAATGAATACTCCAATATAGTGTATTCCTAAAAATTGAATTATTAAAGTAATAGTTGTGCATATTACTAAAAATATAAAACAAATAATTAAAGGAACTACAATAAACAATAAACATATTTTTATAAATAT
>DVHV01000021.1 GCA_018711775.1 Candidatus Onthocola stercoravium
GTGTAAAAGTTGCGTCAATAAAATTAAAAAAAAGTAAAATGTTATTTATCATTTTACTTTTTTTGGTATAATTGGTATTGATAATTGGGGTGATTATTGTTTGAAAAGAACAAAAAAAGAAAAGAAAAGACTGTTTGTAATTTCTAGTATGATTGTTATATTAATGGTTATGTTAGTGCGTACAGTTGCAAGTGATTGGCAAGAAATAATGGAGAATAATCATCAAATAAAACAATTAACTGAAGAATATAATAATTTATTAGATGAAGAAGAAAAATTGGAAAGTGATGTAACTAAATTACAAGATAGTGAGTATATAGAAAGATATGCTAAAGAAAAATTTTTGTATTCTGAAGAAGGAGATACTATTATAAGAATGGATGATTAAAATTCATTCTTATTTATTATTTTATCGATTAAACCGTATTCTAGGGCTTCATCGGCGGACAAGAAATTATCTCTTTCGGTATCTTCAGCAATTTTTTTGATATCTTGTTTAGTATTTTTGGCCAGTATTTTGTTTAATTTTTCTTTTAATTTAATTATTCTTTCAGCAGCAATTTTAATGTCAGTTGCTTGGCCTTGAGCACCACCGATTGGTTGGTGAATCATTATTTCAGTATTAGGTAATGCTAGTCTTGTGTTGCCACTAGAAAGTAAGAAAGCCGCCATGCTAGCACACATGCCTAAGCCAATAGTTATTACTTTGCTTGAAACAAAATTCATTGTGTCATAAATACTCATACCAGAGGTAATAGAACCACCAGGACTATTAATATAAAGATAAATATCTTCATGATTTATATTGTCTAAATATAGTAGTTCACTAACAACAATGTTGGCAACAGAATCATTAATTTCACCACTTAAAAATATAATTCGATCTTTTAGTAGTCTAGAGTATAAATCATATGCATATTCTTTATTACTGCTTTTTTCAATAACTGTGGGTATTATATTCAAAATTTATCACCTAGATAAATAATAGTAAAAATAAGCAATTTTTATTCAAAAAAAAATATAATTATGATATAATCTTAAAGAATAGAGGGATATAAATGGATACAGTGAAAATAACATTCGCTGATGGGACAGTGCATGAATATAGTCGTGATACAACATTTTATGAAATGAGTAAAGATTTTCCAATGGAAAATATTATGGCTGTAAAAATAGATAATGAAGTATATTCCTTAGATACTAAGGTTTTTGAAGATACAAAACTAGAATTTATTAATACTAATGATATTATTGGAAATAAAATATATAAAGCAGGACTTAAATTTTTGTTTGAAGTGGCTTTAATTGAAACATTTCCAGAGTTAGAAGTAAGTTTTGAACATAGTGTTCCACGAGGGATGCTAGGAGTAGTTGAAGGAAATAAAATAATTACTCAGGATGATTTGCAAAAAATAAAAAATAGAATGGATGAAATTGTTAAAGAAGATGCTATTATTCAAAAGTTAAATGTTTCTCCGAAAGAAGCAATTAAATATTATCGCCATTTTAAAGAATATGAAAAGGCTGATAATATCCAAAGTATTACTGATAGATTAGCAACTTTATATAAATTACATAAGAAACTAAATTATTTTTATTCAATTATGCCTTATTCTACTGGTAGTATTAATAAATATGAATTAGTTTATTTAGGTAAAAATAGAATAGTATTAATTTTTCCAACAGTAAGAAGTAATGGGGAAGTTCCTGAGTATGTCCATTATGCAAATATAATCGATTCTTTCTTTAAAGGTAAGAAATGGTTAGAAAATTTGCATATGCCTTATATAAGTAATTTAAATAAAACAATTGGTAATGGTAAAATAAAAGATTTTATTAAATCAAATGAGTTAATGTTTAGTTTAGATATTGCAAAAGTGGTCGATAATATAATTAGTAATCATGATATTAAATTTATTTTAATTGCAGGACCATCATCTAGTGGTAAGACAACTACTAATTCAAAGATTGCTTCTTATTTGGAGGCATTAGGTTATGATGCTATTAAGATAAGTTTAGATGATTATTTTGTCAATCGGGAAGATACTCCGAAAGATGAAAATGGCAAGTATGATTTTGAGTGTTTAGAGGCAATTGATGTAAAACTATTTAATGAAGATTTACAAAAACTATTAAATGGTGAAGAAATTAGTTTGCCAGTTTATAATTTTATAAGTGGAAAAAGAGAATATCCTAAAAATACTGTAAAGTTAAAGGAAAATAGTATATTCTTAATTGAAGGTTTACATTCTTTAAATGATAAAATAACAGAAGGAATAGATAATAAATATAAGTATCGGATTTATTTAAGTCCTTTTATTCCAATAAATATCGATATGCATAATTATGTATCGACATTGGATTTAAGGTTACTTAGAAGAATTGTTCGGGATAATCGAACACGAGGATATGATTGTTTAAAGACGATTGATAATTGGCAAAGTGTAAGAAATGGAGAAGAAAAATATATATTCCCATATATTCATCAAGCAGATGTTATTATCAATACGGCTTTAGCATATGAAGTAGGGGTTTTGAAAGTTTATGTGGAACCATTGTTACTTTCGGTGGGGGTTGATTCCATTTACTATGAGGAAGCAAGAAGATTAATCGGGTTTTTAAATCAGTTTTTCCCAATACCTGGGGAATATGTAACAGATGATTCAATTTTAAGAGAATTTATAGGAGGAAAGTATAATGATTAAAGTTGCAATTAATGGTTTTGGTAGAATAGGGAGACTAGCTTTTAGACAAATAGTAACACAAACTGATTTTGATATAGTTGCTATTAATGATTTGACTAGTGCAGAAGATTTAGCATATTTAGTTAAATATGATACAGTGCATAGAGCATTTCATGAAGATGAAATATCATTTGAAGGTAATGACTTAGTAGTTGCAGGTAAACATATTAAGGTTTATTCAGAAACAGATCCAGCGAACCTTCCTTGGGGAGAATTAGGTGTCGATTTAGTTCTTGAATGCACTGGTAAATTTACCGCATATGATGATGCAAAAAAACATATCGATGCTGGAGCGAAAAAGGTGCTTATTTCAGCTCCAGGCAAAGGTTTAATGAAAACAATAGTTTATAATGTAAATGATGATACATTAACTAATGATGATACTATTGTATCGGCGGCAAGTTGTACAACTAATTGTCTTGCACCGGTATTAAAAGTTATAAATGATAATTTGGGTATTAAGAAAGGCTTCATGACAACAGTTCATGCTTATACGAATGATCAAGCAACTCTTGATATTGCTCATAAAAAAGGAATTAAGGCTAGACGTGGTAGAGCATGTGCTCAAAATATTGTTCCGGCATCAACTGGAGCTGCTAAAGCAATTGGGTTAGTTATTCCAGATTTGCTTAATAAAATGGATGGTAATGCGTTTAGAGTACCAGTTGCAGATGGTTCTGTAATTGATGTAACTTTAGAACTATCTAAAAATACAACTGTAGAAGAAGTAAATAAGTTACTCCAAGATAATCAAAGTGAAACACTTAAATTTACAATGGATCCAATTGTATCAAGTGATATTTTAGGTAAAAAATATGGAGCAGTAGTTGATGGACTTTCAACTAGTATAGTTGAAAGTGATGGAACACAACTTGTAAAGGTTGTTGCTTGGTATGACAATGAATATGGTTATACCGCCCAAATGCTTAGAACTGCTAAGAAAATGTTTCAATAAAATGCAAGAAATTGCATTTTTTTAATGTTTTCGAAATTGAAAAAGTAAAGTTTTCCATTCCGAAAAAATTCGTCTTTCCGAAAAAATTCAGAATGGTAATATTTACATTTAAAATGAAACATATTCTTCATTGCATTTTTATGATTGTACTATGAAAAAAGGCCTTTTTATGCTAAAATATTCCATGTGATACAACTCCTTAGACAAGATTATTGTATCACAAATTGCCCTGATTTCGTTATGATTTCAGGGCTTTATTGTTATTTTTAAAAAAAGAAACTGTCAAGAAACTAATTAGTTCGTTTCACTACATCTCCTTTTCTATAAGAATTAC
>DVHV01000178.1 GCA_018711775.1 Candidatus Onthocola stercoravium
TAATAACAATAATAATAATAATGATAACAACAACGATAATGATAATAACAACGGTGATAACAATAACGGCGACAATGGTGACAACGGTAATAATGGTGACAAACCTACAGATGAAACTACAAGATATTACAAATTTGTTAAGTGGTCTGACTGGAGAGATGGAAAATCGAATGATCCTGATGCCGAAAACAAAAAAATAACTACTACTACTTATAATTATTGCTTACCAACAGAGAAGACATATTATTCTACTAGTTATGTAAGTAATTCAACTAATACTAATTCAGGATATAATTATGAAATTCAATTTTTGGATATAGATCCAAATGATATTGAAGGTACAGTAAAAATTGTTAATTCAAGTGAATCTTATTTCTCAAGTGGATTAACAGATTATAGAACTTATATTAATAATAAGAATGACATATATATGACTGGTAATACAGGCCGTTATGATGTACTTCCTTCTAATCCAACATCATTTAGAAATTCATCTTTGGATAGTAGTAATTTTACATTTAATGTTGGCAATATATATTTATCTGGAGGAATTTATCGAACAACTGTTACAATCAATTATAAGAATCACAATGGTGTTACTCCATACAATAGTAATTTAGGATATCAAGTCTATTTTGTTCCATTAAAATTTGATGTTGAATTTATAGATAAAAATGACTGTATAAGAGATACAGAAGAAAATGAATACTTATATGATGGTTATAAAATGCGTGATCCAAAAGAAGAAACAGCATATATGCATAGAATTCCAATAAAATATAAATGGAGTACTGAAAAGTATTTGGAAGGATATGAATATACTGGAATCTATGAAGATAGAATATCTTAAAAAACTAAATGCTTAACGGCATTTAGTTTTTTTTTGCTAGAAAAAAAGTTTGGCATCCTTGCATCACTACAAGGAATTTCTACTTCAATGGACTCTTTGAGTCCTCCATAGACTAACTTTGGATGGTCGCCATCCTACTTATATATGTGTTCAATTATTTATAATACTCAAGTAACTAATATATTACTCGAACTATTGAGTATTCCAACTATATTCTCTTCACCTACTTTAGTTAATAAATTAATTATATCAACAAATGTATGTATGCCAATTAATTTTTATTTAAAGCAATTTCCTATAAGATAAAAAAAAGAAGTTTTTTAACTTCTTATCTTTTCTAAAACTTTTTATTCAGCATCTCCAAATACAGAGTTATAGGCATCATCACAAGTTTGTCCTCCTGGATTTGATATACATGCTGCACAGACTTCATTTTTATCATCTACAGAAGTATCAACTATGCGAATTACAAAGGATACTATTGTTGGAACGAAGAATATACAAACCGCTGCAACAATTCTTACTAACAATGATTTTGCTGATTTAGAAATTGCTTTATCATCGCTAGATATTACTGCCTTTCCTAAATCTATCATTCCTAAAATAATAAGTATTATCGGTATAACGATTTTAAAAACTAACAAAAAGTATCCAACTGTACGCCATATATTAGCTGTATCTGTACAGAAATTATTAACAACACTGTCCATATTGCACTCCTCTCTTCATAGTCTTATTTTACTCTATATAAGCCTTAAAGTCAACATTTTCAAGCAAAAAATGTCAACTACTCAAACATATTGTCATCATAACTTGTATCACAATTACCGTTTGGAGATGTCAAACAATCTATGCAATTATCATAATCATTTCGAATACTTTCAGAAAAACCTCCGATAAACTGAAATAGAACATTAATTACCGTTGGAATAAAAAATATTATTACTGCAGCAATTACACGTTTAACCAATTTCATAACTCCATCTTTAATTAATTTTTCGTCACTTGATAATACTGCTTTTCCTATATCAACTATACCTAATACAACTAAAATAATTGGAATAACAATTTTTAAGACAAGAAAAGCATATCCTATTATTTGCCAAACTTCTGCAGTTTTATAACAAAAATCCATTTAAACCACCTCTACTACGATTATTTAAATATACTAAATAATCCTGAACCTCCTGATTCTTTATCGATTCTACTAAAACCTAATGTACATAAAAAGTCTTTAATAATTGGCTGATTATCCAATTTATCATCTAAATAAGGCATATTGTAAAATACTTTACTTCCACTTTCTTTTTCGAATTCTTCGACATCTTTATCATTTAATACACTACGGTTTAAAACTATTTTTTTATTACGTAATTTTTCAAATATTTCATTATCATTTCTGATTAATTTGTTTAATTGTATTCTACCTGGCTCAATCAAATATATAACGTCATCACAATAGTTTTCAACAGAACTATCATTAAGATCTACTAAAATAATATCACTGTCGATATTTTGATTTAAAAATTCATTAAAGGTAATACTTGATACACTTGCTAAGCTATTATCGTTAAAATATATAAAGTCATTGCCATCAACTTCTACTGCTTTTACTTTATAGGTATCCTCTAAATGTAATTTAAGTAAATAAACTAATGTGGTAGCTCCAGCATGTTCTGTTATATTTTTAAATCCTATTATCTTTTGTCCTATTTTTCCTTTTGTGTTATCAACAACATTTTCATTTAATGCAGGTTTCTTAAAACCATTTATATTATGATAACTAGCAACATCTTTGTAGGTATTCGGGTTATCAATCAAAAATTTAATAACATTTACGTTTGTTGCAAAGTTGTATATTCCCATAGAAACTAATTGAGATAGATACATTGGGGAATTTACTGTTTCTGAATCATCTAATAATAGTATTACTTTTGACATATCAAAATTAACAGAAAGTTGTTGAATTACACTAATGTCTTGATAACCTTTAATAGCTGTAATATCTATAATCATTTTATTATAATAAAAATTTGAAAATTGAGCTATAAGTTCATCAACAGTAAATTCGCCATTAATACTTTTTATAACATCAATGTCTAAACTAGCAAGTAATGCTTGATACTTATTTGAAATAATTACATTCATGACTATTTTCCTTTCTAATATCGATTAGAACTACCAACGAAAGAATTGGTAACTCCATTTACTCTAAATGTCATTAAATCTCCAAAAAATGGTAAATTAAATTTATAAAATACTATTATTTCGTAATATACTTGTTTGTTAGGGTTTTGATATTCAATAAAACAATAATTATATTTGGTTTGTCCATCGGCTTCTTCATAACCACCATCAGAAAGTCTAACCCCATACCATTCGGCAGGGCATTCTCCAACAGCTAAATATGCATTTCCTTGCAAATAATTATTAATTATTTCTTCAGATGTCGATGAAACACCTTCATATTCTTCAATTATCGATAACATCTCATTTTTCACTTGATATGCTTTAGAATAATTGATTACTAAACATAAAAAGCAAGCAAAAATAAGAATAAAAATAATCATTAATTGAAATACCCAAGTAGAGCCAGATACTTCCCGCATTTTTGTTCTCCTTTTCTTTATTTATTGTTTTCTTTTTTTAAATTTCTTTTACCATCAATAATAATAATTACAACTAAGAATGTTAAAACTATTATGATTCCTCCAACTATAGCTAAATTATCAACAATCCAATTAAGTAATTTAGAGCCTGTTGAATTTACATTGGTATCTTCTATTTCTTTAGAGGTATCATATGTAATATTAATTAATTTATCTTGATAGTTTTCTCTGTTAATTGTCCATATATATGTATTGCCATCGACTTTATCGGCATTATTTGATTCAACATAATGATTTGTTGTTATTTTAATATTTATTTCTTTTAATATTTCTTCAAATTCAAACATTTGACAAGCTGATGTCGTTTGTAAAGTATAAGTAGTATTAGTTTGAGATATTCTAATATCTGATGGATTATAACATTTACTTAAAGCATTAGAACGACTTATGTCAGAAATGTTAAACGTATGAGTAAATGATGCACCATACCTATTATCTTCATCAATCAAAGTTCTTTGATATTCTGTTGTTTCGTCATCATAATAAATTCCTATTGGCATTTCCCTAATCATACTAAATAGAGTTCGGTAGCTTCTATCATAGTAATCTTCTTGGGGTTCATCTAATTCTGACACATTTACAGTGTAAACATCGGCATTTTCTGTAAATGTTTCGTTTTCTATTGTCAAATTATAATCAACTGTACATCCACTTAAACATAATATAAAAGCTAGCAATAAAACAACCCTTTTCATTTAGCCTCCTTATACCATTGAGTAGAAGTTAATAGCTCTACCACCACTTGTTCCTGAAGCACCTTCAATTGTACTGCGACACGAATTATCTTGGTAGTGCCACCATTCACTTGCTAAATCCGTTAATCCACCAGAAGTCATTATACTGTGTAATGTATATGCTTCTGAATTAGTATATTCTGAACGTAAACTTCCGCCATTTTCAGTATATAGAGCTGCACGATAACTAAGTTCATGCATTGCGCTTGGCATATTTGATTTTTGACTTGATGATAGGTCACCGAATGTTACATCAATTGCACATCCAGTATTATGGGCAGATACACCACTTGCTAAGAACCATCCAGTTCCCCATCCACGCATACCAACTGATTGGATTGCGCCGTTTCTACTGATAGCATTTTTCAAAGAAGATGTAGCATATTCAGTTACCGAATAAGGTCTATAGGCATCATTAATTAAAAATGTTCTCCCTGAATTGCTTTGGCCAATATTATACAGTTTTTGAGCAAATGTAAATGTCAAGGGAACAAATGAATTATTATATTTTGAGCTGTCGTAAAGTTTCTTTCCAGTTAAATTAGTTATCCATGCTGAACCATTACCATCATAACCATAGTAGGCGCTAGATCCTGCATTAGTAATATTGAATTTAAAATTTGATGGTAAATATTTTGCAGCATTAATAGCCATATATTTTGAGTCTACCCAGCCACATTTACCATCATACATAATTGCCCACCATCCGCTACCGTCTGCATTTCCAGAATTTCCAAGTATAGTAAATTTTGTACCATCTAGTTTAGTTGTACCAACAGTATTACTGGTGTTTACATCTGCAAGGGAAGTGTATATTGGTACTGTTGCCATAGCAACTCCCTGAATGTTAGATATTAAATTATTTTCAACCAATCCTGTACGACATACATCTTGAACTGGTGTTTCTTCGCCAGTTCCTGCTCCACCTTCTCCTGGATTGGTTCCAGTATTATCACCAGTTCCAGGTAATTGACTGTTGTCTCCGACAATTCCACCTGTACCATTATTATTGTTACTGCTACTATTATTG
>DVHV01000179.1 GCA_018711775.1 Candidatus Onthocola stercoravium
AACTTGCAAATCAAATGGCATTAACGTTCATATTGCTCTTAAAAGACTTACGGAAGGAAATCCTTATACCTTAGATGAAATATTAAATTATCAAAAAGAAGATGCTGATTAGCATCTCTTTTGCGTGCTTTAATTTACTTTAGCTGTGAATAGTAACCAAAAATTAGAGAAAATGCTTAAAAGTATTTGACTTTTGGCTTTTTTTTTCATATAATTTTAATCGGTACATTTTATTTATGTGATTTGTTTAATCGTGGGAAAATTAAATAAGGAACATAATGAAAGGATTAAGTATGAAAACATTTATGCAAAAAAAAGAAACTGTTGAAAGAAATTGGTATGTAATCGATGCTGAAGGACAAACTTTAGGTCGTCTTGCAACTAAAGCAGCTCATATTTTACGTGGTAAGCATAAAGTTACATATACTCCTCATGTTGATTGTGGAGATTATGTAATAGTAATCAATGCTGATAAAGTTGTTTTAACTGGAAACAAATTAGAAGATAAGAAATATTACAATCATTCAGGTTATCCAGGAGGACTAAGAGAAAGAACTGCTAAAGAAATGATTAATAGTTATCCAGAAGAAATGGTAGAAAGAGCTATTAAAGGAATGCTTCCTCATGGTAGATTAGGAAGACAAATGGGCAAAAAGTTATTTGTTTATCGTGGTGCTGATCATAAACATGCTGCTCAAAAACCAATAGCTTTGGAAGTTAAGTAGGAGGATTTATGAGTAAGAAACAAGAATGGACTGCAACTGGTAGAAGAAAAAGAAGTGTTGCTCAAGTAAGAATGACTGGTGGAACTGGTAATATTACTGTAAATGGTGTTGCAGTAGAAGACTATATGCCATATGCAACATTAGTAATGGATTTAAAACAACCATTAGTAGCTACTGGAAATGAAAACAGATTTGATATCGATGTTAAAGTTACTGGTGGTGGATTTTCTGGTCAAACTGGTGCTATTCGTTTAGGTATCACTAGAGCATTATTAAAATTTGATGCTAATACTGATCAAACTAGAGAAGATAGCTATAGACATATTCTTAAGAATGCTGGATTTATTACTAGAGACCCTAGAGTTAAAGAAAGAAAGAAATATGGTCTTAAGAAAGCACGTCGTGCTCCACAATTTTCTAAGAGATAGTTTATTTTACTTGCCTTTTGGCAAGTTTTTTGTTTACTAAATATTCTTCTTGTGATATATTTTAGTCATCAGAGGTGTGATGATGGATAAAGTGGATAAATTAAAAATTGTAGTTACTGGAATTTTATTATTAGTAGCTTTAATTGCTATCTTTGTAAAATTAAATATTGATAAGAACGAAGAATATAATACATGCGATGGAGAAAATATTGCTGAGTGGGTGTATACAACTGGGGCATTAGAGTATGATACTTGTGTTGATAAAAATAATAAATTATTGTTTATAGATAGGAATAAGGCCTTAGAAAAAGTAAAAGAAGAAAGAAATATAGCACTAGATTATATCCAAAATGAATTGAATTTAGAAGAATTATCGGAAGATAATTATCAAAAGTATTATGAATATGCTAGGAATATTGATGAAAATTATGAACATTATGATGATATTTTGTTTTTGAAAAATTTCTTTGACGTTTATGATAATAATTTTTTAAGGTAGGTTTGTATGAAAGATAAAAGAGTTTTAGTATTGGTGAGTATTATAGTTATTATTGTAGGTTTTATTGGAACTTTTATAAATCAAAGAGTAATATTTAGTTATTCTTTAGAAGACTTAATGGACAAATTGGATGGTTATTGGGTAAAAGTAGATGGAAAAACTGATTGTGAAGTTGTCATATTTGATGATGATAAATTTATAAGAGGCCCTGTTAATACTGAACCTAATGAATATGCATATGTGATTGAAAGTGAAAAAGTAGAGTATAATAATTATGATTTAACTATTAATATAATAGATGTAAATGGCAATGAAGAAGATGGAAAAATACATATTGATGTGAGTGATTTAAATGATGGAAAGATATCTCTTAAAATAGAAAATATTGATAATGAATATATCCAATATGAGTTCATTAGTGATAATGAAGATGATGTTTTTGATTATTGTCAATCTAATTAATCGTAAAGAGTTCTCTAAATGGTGGATAAGAGAACTTTTTTAGTGTATAATTTTTCTAGGTGATTTAAATGCGACTTAGTAATGAATGGACAGATTATGAATGTATTGATGCTGGCAATGGTGAGAAATTAGAACGCTGGGGCAATATTATTTTACGAAGACCTGAACCGCAGGCGATGTGGCCGATTGACATGGATAAAAAATGGAATGATGTTAGTGGGACATACTACCGTTTTAAAGATGGTGGAGGTCATTGGGAATTTAATGAAAATTTGCCGGAGTATTGGACAGTTAACTATAAAGATTTAAAATTTAAGGTAAGCCCAACTAATTTTAAACATACTGGTTTATTTCCGGAGCAAGCCACTAATTGGGATTTTATGATGGATAAAATTCGTAATGCTAATCGTCCTATAAAGGTTTTAAATTTATTTGCTTATACTGGAGCAGCAACAATGGCTTGCAGTAAGGCTGGAGCAGAAGTAGTTGTGCATGTCGATTCAGCAAAGGGTATGGTTCAATGGGCCAAAGAAAATATGCATTTATGTAATTTAGATGATAACTATATTCGTTTTATTGTTGATGACTGTTTAAAATTTGTTGAACGCGAAATAAGAAGAGGCAATAAATATGATGCCATAGTTATGGATCCTCCGAGTTATGGAAGGGGACCTAACGGGGAAGTTTGGAAACTTGAACATAATTTGGAATACTTAGTTAGGAGATGTACAGAATTACTTAGTGATAACCCGTTATTTTTCTTGATTAATGCTTATACTACTGGTATATCTAGTACAGTATTATATAATATTTTAAAGTTAACTGTGGCTGCAAGGTATGGTGGCGAAATTGATAATGGAGAGGTAGGATTACCTATTAAAAATAATGGTTTAGTTTTACCGTGTGGTATTTATGGCAGATGGCAAAGTTAATGTATTATATGAAGATAATCATATACTTGTTGTGGAAAAGCCGAGGAATGTTTTAGTACAAGCTGATAATACTAAGGATTTAGATATGCTTACTATTTTAAAATCTTACTTAAAAGAAAAATATAATAAACCAGGAAATGTTTACTTAGGTTTAGTGCATCGTTTAGATCGACCTGTCGGAGGCGTTATGGTGTTTGCTAAAACTAGTAAAGCTGCAGGAAGACTTACGGATAGTATTAAAAATCATAAGCTTGAGAAAACTTATCTTGCAGTTTTATGTGGTAAATTAGAGGGTAAAGGTATATTAGAAGATTATTTAAAGAAAAATGAAAAGTTAAATATAACGGAAGTATCTGAATATGGGAAATATGCAAAGTTAGAGTATGAAGCAATAGATTATAAAGATGGCAAAACTTTAGTTAAAATTAATTTGGTAACTGGTAGGTCACATCAAATAAGGGTGCAATTTGCTTCGCGTAATTTACCTTTGTGGGGAGACCAAAAATATAATAAAAAGGCATTAGGTGGAGAACAAATTGCACTATGGGCTTATAAATTAGTTTTTGAACATCCTGTTACTAAAGAAATTTTAAGTTTTAATTTAAAACCTAAGGATGAATATCCTTGGAATTTATTTGGAGGGGAAGATAGTGCAGGACATAGAGATATTTAAGAAATATGTTAGTAATTATGATTTAAACGATCCAAATATTGAACAGAAGTTTTTTCATTCGATTAGAGTAAGTAATAATGCAAAAGAAATTGCCGAGTCAATAAATTTGAATGATAAAGATAAACATTTAGCAACTTTTATTGGATTAATTCATGATATTGGTCGTTTTTTGCAATGGAAGGTTTATGGTACTTTTGCAGATTTTAAAAGTATTGATCATGCATTATTAAGTGTTCAAGTTTTATTTGGAAAGGGCTTAGACACCGGTTTTGTTATATCTGATGAAGATGCTAATATAATTCGAATTGCAGTTTATAATCATAATAAATATAAAATTCAAGATGATGCTACGGAAAGAGAATTATTATTTGCTAAAATAATTCGTGATGCTGATAAATTGGATTTGCTCTATTTATTAGGAGAGAAAGACATTGTTTCGGAAGAGGATAACAGTGAGGTAACAGATGTTATTCATAATGATTTCTGGAATTATAAAGAATTAGATAAATCGGATTGTAAAACTTTAACTGATAAAATATTATTGAAAATGGCTTTTATTTTTGATTTTAATTTTTCTAAATCTTTTGAGATTTTAGAAAGAGAGAACTTATTAGATAATTATTTTAATAATTTAAAATATAAAGAAAGATATGAAAAATATTATTTGCATGCTAAAGAGTTTCTTA
>DVHV01000180.1 GCA_018711775.1 Candidatus Onthocola stercoravium
TTATACTCATATTCCTTATCTTCATTTATATAAAACATCTTTCCATATATATGATTAGCATATCTTATCTTTAATTCGTTTAAATAATCATAATATAATCTATTCATTTCAAATATTAAAATAATATCATCTATTTCAATTATTACATCACTTCTTATTAAAGTGCTTAAATTATTTACGAGTTCTACATCTAAGTATCTCATATTATCATATACATGAAGATAATCCATGTTTAACATATCTGATATAATACTTGCTACATAAAACTTTAGTCTTGGATCCTTAAAGAAGAATTTAAATCCAACATCATAAGTTAAATCACCAATATTTTTTGAAGAAACTTGTAACATAAAAAATACCTCATTCACTTTATATATATTGCGATTGGAGGTTCATTTCCTTTTTTTATTTGTAAATTTTCAAAAAACAAAAGAAAACTCCATCATATGACGGAGTTATTCTACATTTATAATTAGAATTATTTATTTCTTTTTCTTCTTATTGCGGCTTGAGCTGCAGCAAGTCTAGCAATAGGAACTCTAAATGGTGAGCAAGATACATAATTAAATCCTAAAGAATCACAGAAAGCAATACTTGATGGATCTCCACCATGTTCACCACATATTCCAAGACTTATATTATTTCTAGTTTTTCTTCCTTTTTCGCTAGCAATACGCATAAGTTCTCCAACACCTTCAGTATCAACTCTAGCAAATGGATCGCTTTCAAAAATACCTTTTTCATAATATGATTCTAAGAACTTACCAGCATCATCTCTTGAAAATCCATAAGTCATTTGGGTTAAGTCGTTAGTACCAAAACTAAAGAATTCGGCTTCTTCAGCAATCTTATCAGCAAGTAATGCTGCTCTTGGAATTTCGATCATTGTACCAACTTCATATTTTAAATCTACACCAGCATCTTTAATTATTTCATCAGCAACTCTAGCAACTATTTCTTTAACATATTTAAGTTCTTTTACATCACCAACAAGTGGTATCATTATTTCTGGAGTTACTTTTATTCCTTTGTTGCCAACATTTATGGCTGCTTCAATTACTGCTCTAGTTTGCATTTCAGCAATTTCAGGATAAGTAATTGCAAGACGACAGCCACGATGGCCCATCATTGGATTGAATTCCTTTAATGAATCGATGATTTTCTTTAAATCCTCAACAGTCTTGCCTAAATCTTTAGCTAGTTCTTCAATTTCTTTTTCTTCTTTTGGTAAAAATTCATGTAGAGGTGGATCTAAATATCTAATTACTACTGCATATGGTGCCATTGCTTCATATAGTCCTTCAAAATCTTTTCTTTGATAAGGAAGTATCTTTTCAAGGGCAGCCTTTCTTTCTTCAACAGTTGTTGCACAAATCATCTTTCTGAAATTAAATATTCTGTCTTTCTCAAAGAACATGTGTTCTGTACGACATAATCCAATACCTTCAGCTCCGAAAGCTCTTGCTTGTAAAGCATCCCTTGGAGTATCAGCATTAGTTCTTATACGTAAATCTCTTGCTTCATCAGCCCAAGACATAAATGTTTCAAAGTCACCACTAATTGATGCTTCTTGCATTTCTAGTTTTCCAGCATAAACATTACCAGTAGAGCCATCAATTGAGATATAATCTCCTTCCCTAAATTCTTCACCAGCATCAGTTCTTAATACCTTTTCACTTTCATTAATGCTAAATGTTCCAACACCAGATACACAGCAAATACCCATACCACGAGCAACAACTGCAGCATGAGAAGTCATTCCACCACGAAGTGTAAGTACACCTTTACTTGAATTCATTCCTTCGATATCTTCTGGAGATGTTTCAAGACGAACTAGTATAGCATCAATACCATTATTTTTAGCATTAATTACATCAGCAGCATTAAAGTAAATTTTACCTGTTCCTGCTCCAGGAGATGCTGCAAGTCCTTTGCCAATAACTTTACCACTTTTTAGGGATTCAGCAGTAAATGTTGGGTGAAGTAAAGCATCAAGACTTTTTGGTTCAACCATTAAAACTGCATCTTCTTTAGAAATTCTGCCTTCATTAACTAAATCAACTGCAATTTTTACAGCAGCACTTGCAGTACGTTTTCCATTTCTAGTTTGTAAAATGAATAATTTACCATTTTCAATTGTAAATTCCATATCTTGCATGTCATTATAATGATCTTCAAGTCTTTGAGCAATTTTGGCAAACTCTTCATATACTTCTGGCATTTCTTGTTTCAAAGTGTCAATTTCACTAGGTGTACGAATACCAGCAACAACATCTTCACCTTGGGCATTTATTAAATATTCCCCAAATAATTTCTTTTCACCAGTTGCAGGATTTCTAGTAAATGCTACTCCCGTACCAGAAGTATTACCACTATTACCATAAACCATTTCTTGAACGTTTACTGCAGTACCCCAAGAACTTGGAATATCATTTATTCTTCTATAATAAATTGCTCTTTCATTGTTCCAACTTCTAAATACAGCTTTTACTGCTTCAATAAGTTGAGTGAAAGGGGCTTGTGGGAAATCTTCACCAGCAAATTCCTTATAAGCACCTTTGAATTTTTCAGTTAAAGAAACCATATCATTTTCATCAAGTTCGATATCATCTTTAACACCTTTTTCCTTTTTTACTTCATCGATGATTTCTTCAAACTTGCTTTTTGAGTAACCCTTAACTACATCAGCAAACATTTGAATAAATCTTCTATATGAATCATAAACAAATCTTTTATTGTCAATTTTCTTAGCAAAAGCCTCAGCAATTTCATCGTTTAAACCAAGATTTAAGACAGTATCCATCATTCCTGGCATACTTGCTCTTGCTCCACTTCTAACACTTACTAAAAGGGGATTTTCTAAATTTCCAAATTTCTTACCCGTTTTTTCTTCTAGTTTTGCTAGATTTTCTTTAATTTCTTCAATGATAGAATCAGCAAGTACTTTTCCATCATCATAGTATTTGTTACAAGCTTCAGTTGTAACTGTGAATCCACTTGGAACAGGAAGACCAATATTAGTCATTTCAGCTAGATTAGCACCTTTACCTCCAAGGAGATTTCGCATATCTTTGTTTCCTTCATTAAACAAATACACATATTTTTCCATAAACATCCTCCAAGCATAATTTTATCACAATTTGGTGCTTTTACCAAATAAAAAATAAAGTTTTTTCAACTTTATTCCATTAATTTGGCATATACTATATTATTTTCTACATAAATATATACATCCATATCATTAGCATAGGCAGTATCTCCAATTGTATCATTAATTATAACTTCATTTCCGTTGCTATCTAATTCATCAGTTGGAACATAATTTCTGTCTATTAGGTATTGTACTTTAACACTTTGACAAGATGTCTTAGTAGAGCCATCTATTATACAACTATTTGTAAGTTTATTTTTATTGTCTTCACCATATGAAACTGCTCCGTTTTCAATAGCTTCTACTTTTCCTTCCCAAAGATTAGTTTTTATATTTTTTTGAACAATTGTAACACCAGCATATCCTATTACTGATATTATTGCTACAATTACAATGACTGCCATTAACTCTACTAATGTAAATCCTTTTTTCATACAACCACCTATTTCAAAAGTAATTTTAATGCTTCTTTTACTTGGTCTTCTAAACTTAAACTCTTATCTACGTTTCCAACCACTTTTTTAATTTCACTAGATTTATAACCTAAAGCAGTAAGTGTATCAATTAAGTCTTCAGTTTCATCATTTATTAGTTCTTCACTTACTTCAATATTTATTTTACCCTTTAAATCAAGTATTATTTGTCTTGCTAATTTATCACCAATTTTAGGAAACTTTGTTAAGTATAATATATTTTCTCTATCTATTGCATCAACTATACCAGCGATAGAACCAGTTGCAAGTATTGGAAGTGCTAGTTTTGCTCCAAGACCTTTAACACTGATTAACTTAAGGAACAACTCATATTCTTCTTTAGTTTTAAAACCATACAAACTATATTCATCTTCACTTATCTTATTATATGTATATACCTTGTATTCTTCTCCAACTTTATAACTAAAAGGATTAGGTACATATATCATATACCCAATCTTATTACATTCAAGTACTATACTATTACTATTAATCTCACTTACATTACCAATTATATAACTATACATAATACCTCCATATTTACATTTTGTTGACACTTTGCGGCGGCCCCGCGCGATTTATAGCCGCGAGGGGCTTGCCTGCTCCAGCTTTCCGTTGGTCAGTTGGAGCAGGATATTCATCAATTAAGTTTTTCAATCTTAACTTTTTATAGCAAAAGTAATTAAAACATAACTACTACACCTGCACCTTACGGTGCAGACACGGCTTTTAAATTTCATCAATCTATTTTATCAACCTTTATCACTCATAGCAAAAAGTGTACCCCGCTTGCCTCGCACCGTACGGCGCGTAGACAAGCA
>DVHV01000181.1 GCA_018711775.1 Candidatus Onthocola stercoravium
AACTAATTCTTCATCAATAGAATTAATGTTGCTTTCCGGATAACATTTTTGCATAGTTTGATTAGAATTAATATAAACTAAATAAATTAAAATTCCACATAATACAAGTAAAATAATAATTAAAGTAATTCCTATTAAATTTTTCTTTTCCATAATCATAAATCACCTTTATTAGGTTAAGTATATCATGGTGAAAAACAAAATTCAAGTTTCAAAATCCTTAATGTGGCAATTGTATCTTCTATCCTTTTATGCTAAAATATATAACAATTAAGGAGGGAAATACTCATGACTTATTATGAATTTTTAGGAGTTTCTTTTTCTGCTACGCAAGAAGAAATTAAAAATGCTTACCGTAGGATGGCCAAAAAATATCATCCAGACATAAATCTTCAGGCTGATGCTTTAATTATGATGCAACAAATTAATGAGGCATATGAAACATTATCCGATTTAGAAAAAAGAAAAGCATATGATTTAAAAATTAAGGGGACTACTGATAATAGACAAGAAAATGAGGCTTATAAATCTTACACTAAAACACGAGAAGAAAGTGAAGTAGATTTAGATGACTACCTAAAGGATTATTTATTTAAGAGAAGAAATCTTGATATATTATTTGAGTTTTATACATATAAAAAAGCAGCAACCTCATTGCTTTATTACGCTTTTTCGAGACCTACTTTAAAAGATATTGCTGAAGAAGAGGCTCTACTTTTAAATATTAAAGATGTATTAAACCAATTATTAAGTGATTATTCCAATCCAATAACTGTTTTAGAATATTTTTTTAATGAATTTATAAAAACTTTTACACAAGTTGCATTCAACGAACAAGTACATGTAAAAGATTATGAACTGCAAATAAAATTGGATTTCATTAAGAATGAAATAAATCAATATCTAGAAAAATATAAGCAAGATTATACCGACGATATTTCTTTGTGGTTGCAATCAAAAATATACGAATTAAATGCTAAAGAACATCACTTCCAGTTATCTGAAGAAATAACTCTGTATTTAACAGAATATTTACAGCAATTATCGAAAAAATTTTTGCGGAAAAGAAATAATGGATTACCATTATAAGGGATGGACAAAACTTCTTTTTTTTGTTATAATTTTATTAGTTCGAAACTTTGTCACAAAAATAATTATAAGAAAGAAGGAATTTTTTTAATGGAAAAGAATAGTATACCAACTAGAGTTATTGCTTTAGGTGGTTTAGGTGAAGTTGGAAAGAATATGTATATTGTTGAACATAACGACGAAATACTAGTAATAGATGCAGGAGTTATGTTTCCAGAAGACAATTTACTAGGGGTCGATTATGTTATACAAGATATTACATATTTAAAGAAAAATGCTGATAAAATTAAAGGTTTATTTATAACCCATGGACATGAAGATCATATCGGAGGAATACCTTTTTTACTACAAGCAGTAAAAATACCAGTGATTTATACACCCAAGATTGCGAAAGATTTGATTGAAAAGAAATTAGTGGAAAGAAATATTAAATATGATAATTATCAAATAATTACACCAGATTTTCATGTTAAAACAAAGTATTTTGATGTATCATTTATCAATACTACTCACTCTATTCCTGATTCATTTGCTCTTATTATTAAGACTCCAAATGGAACAATATTTGAAACTGGAGACTTTAAATTTGATTTAACTCCAGTTGGGCCAATGGCGGATATTCACAAAATGGCTAAAGCAGGACATGATGGTGTTACTCTACTTTTGAGTGATTCAACCAATGCTTTATCTAGTGGATACTCTAAAAGTGAAAGTGCAGTTGATGGTACACTTAATGATATGATAAGTAAACATCATGGTCGGGTTATTATTGCAACATTCGCATCAAATATATATCGTATTAAACATATTGTTGAATCATGTAAGAAATACAATCGTAAGATTATAGTATTTGGTAGAAGCATGGAAAATAGTATCGAACTTGCTTTAAATAATGGTTTAATCAAAGATAAATCAATGTTTATCGAAGCAAATGATGCAAAAAGTTTAAAACGAAATGAAATATGTATTTTATGTACCGGTTCCCAAGGAGAACCCCTAGCGGCATTATCTAGAATTGCTAATGGACAACATAAACAAATTTCATTGCTCGGAGATGACCTTGTAATATTTTCTTCTAGCCCTATTCCTGGCAATGCTGAAAGTATAAATAAAATTATCAACAAATTATACTTAAAAGGTGTTAGAGTATTTACTAATTCGGAATTTAGTGATATCCATACATCAGGACATGCTAAAGAAGAAGAATTAAAATGGATGCTTAGAATTATTAAGCCAAAATATTTTATGCCGATGCATGGAGAATATCGAATGCTTAAAAGACACACAGAAATTGGAGCTCTTTGTGGAGTTCCAGTAGAAAACACATTTATTTGTAGCAATGGGGACGTTATCGAACTATTAAATGGCAATGTTCGGAAGAATGGAACCGTACAAGCTGGAGATGTATATGTCGATGGTTCAAGAGTTGGAGATATTGGTAGTGTCGTTATAAAGGACCGTAAATTAATGAGTCAAGATGGTATTTTAATAACCATTTTAAATATAAATACTCTAACAAGAAAGTTATTATTAAAGCCAAATGTTACGGCGAGAGGTTTTGTGCTTGTCAATGAAAATCAAGAATTAATGCAAAAAATTGAGAGAAAGATTGCCGAAATAGTAAATGGATTTT
>DVHV01000182.1 GCA_018711775.1 Candidatus Onthocola stercoravium
TTTCAAAATGTTTTTCTTTTAATATTTGGTTGCATATAAATCGACATATTCTTCTAATGTTAAGTCTTGTTCATATATTATTTTGGCAGCATCCAATCCAACATATCTAATATGCTAATTTTCAAATTGGTATCCGGTTATATCAGTTTTATCTTCCGGGAATCTTATAATAAATCCAAAGCGATAAGCATTATTACTTAGCCATTCGTAGTTTTCATCAGTTAGTCTTGTTGATCCGGAAATAGCAGTGTTTTTTAAATCAATTGAAAGTCCAGTTTGATGTTCGGAATAACCTGGACGAGCAGAGTAGGTATCTGCAGCTTCAACTCCATCACTAGCAACATAGTTATTATATAAAGTGCGTTGGAAATTATAATCTCTGAAAGCTGTTGTTGGCATGAAATTTACCCCAATTTCTTCTTCGGCAGCAGCTTGTAATTCTTTAAATGGTTCAACAATCACTTCACGCATCGGAACATTATTACCGTATGCTCCTGGTAAGTGAGCAAGGTCACTTGGCTTATATCCATCTGGCAGATAATGATATTTATTAACTAATACTAATAAATCGTCAGGATCTGCTACTTCAGTAGTATCAGTATATACTGGTAAATCTAAATTAATATTGACATAAGTAACGACATCTTCATAAGAATAATCATTATCTTCATAGTAATTATCATATCTATCTATTTTATTTACATCAAAATTAGAAAACTCATAATAATTACTTATATCTATATAATCAATTTCGGATAATTTTTCGATATTTTTTTCGCTTAATTTCATTATATAATTTATTTCTTTACCACTATAACCAAGAGGTAGGAATGTTGTTAAGATTGAAGAAAAATTATCTTTGTCTTGAAATTCGATATCAGCATATTCATCTAAGTATTTTTCATCATATATATTATTTAATAAAACATACTCTAGAGTTTTAGAATATTTATCTTTAGAAATATTTGCTTCTTGCATCAATTTTTCAATTTCACTAGAAACCGGTGAAGTATCATCCTTAAAGAGGTTATTATATATAAAATATCCTCCTAAACCAATTACTAATATTAAAGTAAAAGTTATTAATAATTTAAAACTTTTTTTTACTTTTTTTCTTCTCTTTGTCATGTTAATCACCTTGCTTAATTATATCATATAATTAAATCATTTAATACTTGTGTTATAACATTGACTATTGTTTTACATAATCATTAAATTTATAATATAGTAGTAAAAATAAGCCTAGTCTTTGATGACTGGCTTATTTTTTAGTTCAAATTCATAGGTATTTGTGTTGTTAATTAAATCATAAATTAAACTGGCTTTTAATTCATATTTATATTGAATAGAATTTTTATTAATTATTGTAGATATACCTAACTTATTTAATTTATTTAAATAATCTTTACCTTTTTTATTAAAGCCAAGAATTTTTATGTAATCTAACTTTTTATTATCATTTTTTTCTAGGGATATGAGAATATGAATAAACATTCTATTTAATTTATTGTAAGTATATCTTTTAGTTTTGATATTATTTATAAATTCATCTAAAGAAGCAGAATTGTTAATAAATTTTTGAAGACGATATTCTATTCCTTCGTCGACATCTAAGTATTTATTTAAATATTTGTCAGTATTTATTTTATATTTAAGTAGTTTGAAGTAAATTTTATGATTAATATTAATTATTTTGTTTTCAATATTTGATGGTATATATTTTGCAATATTTTCTTTGTTTTTTATTTTTTCTCTGATGTTTGATGCACTAATAATATCATCATTACTTGTTTTATCATGGTAATCATTGGTTCTTTTTATAGTTTCAATGGTAATAGGATAATTGTTTTTAATAATTGCTTTAGTGTAGGATATGCCAAGTAAATCGTTAGGAAGAAATTCAAAATCAATATTTAAAGCTCTGGCTAGAGCAGTTGGATAATTTAGACCTTTATCCAAATATTTCCTTACTTGTTCATCATAACTGGTGTTTAATTGAAGTTCAGCGATTTCTTTTAATTTTTCTGGGGTATTTGATTCGCTGCCAAAGATTAATTTGTTTATATGAAAATTATTTAAAATTTTTAATGAAATATCAGCAAATGTATCAGCAGATTGGGTACCAAAAATAAATGGTAATTCTAAAACTATATCTATTTTATTATCTAAGGCTATCTTAGTTTTGTCCTCTTTTGTAAGTATTGATATTTCACCACGTTCTAGATAATAGCCATTTAAAACTAATATTAACAAAGAGTTAGGAAATTTTTCTTTGATTTTGTTGATATGATATAAGTGTCCATTGTGAAAAGGGTTATATTCGCAGATTATTCCTATTATTTCCATCAGACTACACCTCGTAAATAATTATAACATGGATATTCAGTATAAGCAAAATATGATATAATTGTTGTCAGGTGGTTTTATGATAATTGCAATAGTTGGTCCAACTGGAGTTGGTAAGACTAAGATGAGTGTTGAATTAGCAAAACATTATGGAGCTTTTGTAGTTAATTCTGATGCTGTGCAAGTTTATAGGGAAATGGATATTGGAAGTGCTAAAGTTAAGAAAGAAGAAATGGATGGGATAAAACATTATCTTTTTGATATAAAAAATCCGGATGAAGAATATACAGTTAAAGATTATCAAACTGATGCTCGAGATATATTAGATAAAAACAAAGGTAAAAATATAATATTTTGTGGAGGTACTGGCCTTTATTTGAGTGCTACTTTAATGGATTATCGGTTTTATGATGATGAGGCTGATGATTCATATGATGATTTAACCAATGAGGAATTGTATAAAATGGTTATGGAAAAAAATCCTAATTTGCAAGTTGATCCTCACAATAGAGTTCGTTTGATTAGAGCTTTAAATAGAAAGGATATGCCAGTAGTTGAGCCAAAATTATTATATGAAAATGTAATTATTATTGGTCTTACTACCCAAAGAGATAAATTATATGATATAATTAATACTAGGGTAGATGAAATGTTTACTAGTGGTTTGGTTGCTGAAGTAAGAAGTTTATTAAAAAAGTATCCTTCTTCTCATGTTTTAAATAGTGCAATAGGGTATAAAGAAGTAATAGGTTATTTAAATAATGAATATGATTTAGAGAGTGCTAAAGAACTCATTAAAAAAAATAGTAGGCATTATGCAAAAAGACAATATACATGGTTTAATAACAAGATGAATGTTACTTGGTTTTCGGTTAATTATGATAATTTTAACGAAACTATCAAAGAAGTAATAGATTATATTGATGAAATAAAAAATAAGTAAGTGGTGGTAAAATGAATACAAAGAAAAAGGGGATTATTTTGTTATGGGTAAGTATTTTTGTAATATTTACTAGTTTAATTTTTTTTGTTATAGGTTGTAATTCTGATTATTTAGTAGGAAATATGTCTAAAAGATTTGCTTTGATGTTTTTGATACTGGCAATTATTCTTTTGGCATATAGTATATTTTTGATAATTAGATTTCGATTGTCAAATGCTTTTAAGAAAGGAAAAATGATAGCAATTTCAATAATTGTGGCTATTTATGCTTTAGGTTGCTCATCATTTTTGTTTGTTTTGTATGGCCCAAATGATACTTTTAGGACTTGGCTTATAACTACGGCGATGACGACGATGAATCATCAATATTATTGCAAGTGGTTTTATTCTGATGAGATGATTAATGAGGTTTTATCACAAAATTATGTGTCAGAGGGAGATGAGTCAACTGATACATCTTTGATAGATTTTGATGAGACGACGGTCTATGCTAATGAATATGAAAAAGAAATATTAGAACATGATGAAGATGATTTGTTTAAAATAATTGAATTTAAAGTCAATGGTTGTGATGCTTATTTGGCGGCGATATATGACCCTAGTAAAATAAGTGTTGGAGTGAGTAAATATATTGGTGTTGGGGGACAATATGTTTATGATATGGCTAAACAACAAGGTGCGGTTTTAGCTATTAATGGTGGAGGATTTTATGATCCAAATTATAATAGTAATGGGGCTAATCCTTTAGGAGTAACTATTGCTGATGGGAAAATTATTACGGATGATGCTTATAGTTCAAATAATGGGGGAATAATTGGTTTTGATTGGGCTAATAAATTGGTTTTGATGCGTGATGCTAATGGTAAAGAGGCACTTGCAGCAGGAGTTCGTGATGCTGTTACGATGGGACCATTTTTAATTGTTAATGGAAAAATGGCTGATATAAAAGGAAATGGCGGTTGGGGTTATGCTGCTAGAACTGCAATTGGCCAAAGAAAAGATGGAATAGTCCTAATGCTTGTTGTTGATAGTAATGAATTTAGAACACAAGGGGCATCAATTAAAGATTTAGCAGAAATTATGGAACGTTATGGAGCTATCAATGCTGCTAATCTTGATGGAGGGACATCTAGTGCAATGGTTTTAAATGGAGCGCTTATAAATGATCCAATAGATTCAGCATTAAGACATAAAACTAGAGGAATACCTACAATGTTTAAAGTAGTTGAATAACAATAAAGCAACCTTCGGGTTGCTTTAATTAAATTCTAAATAAAATAAGGGGTTAAAATTATGTTCTTCAATTACTGTTTCACCTTGGTCTGCTTCTTTCATGGCTTCAGTTGAAACTAAAAAATATGTATGAAATAAATAATCTTTACCATCACTACTTACAGGATCATCCCAAGTTAAATCAATATGTAGCCATTCATCATTTAAATAAACTGCATTCCAAATGTGTCCAGTAGTTGAATATGATATTTCATCTGGTGTAGTAGCTACTTTAAAGTTATTGAAACCTATTTTTGTTAAGAATATTGCCATTAAATCGGTATAGCCATTGCAAGTAGCATATCCTTCGAATAGTGGACCATAGGCAGTATAGGAATTATATTTACTGTCATTTTCTTCATTTCTTTCTATGTCATATTTAACATTATTGACGATATAATCATGAATTGTTTTTATTTTTTCATAATCATTCATTTCATTAGTTAGTATAGTGGCTAATATTTCATCTGCTTTAGTATTGATTGCGGTTATTTCTGCATAGGTATATAAATATTCAATTGTTAAATTAATTTCTCCGTTTTCATTTATGCTTGTTTTAACATTTGTAAAACTATTAAATGGATGAACATAATTATTTAAATGAGTGAGAATTAATTCATCACTACTAATTTGAGAAACATCATTTAAACATTTAGTATATTCTTCAGGACAATAAAATGTAAATTGATCCCAGCCGTTATTAATAACACTATAATAAATATTTAATAAATC
>DVHV01000183.1 GCA_018711775.1 Candidatus Onthocola stercoravium
TGAAATATGAACGAAGAGTTTCAGATAATACAGTAGAATCATATGGTGAAAACTTAAAAATGCTTAAACAAGCATTAAATAAAAATATTTTAAATTTGACAACTACTGAGATAAGAGATTATATTCAAAATTTAGAGGCCACTCCCAAGACTAAAGCTCATTATTTGTCAGTATTTAATTCTTTTTATAATTATATGATTTTTAATGAAAAATTAAGTGCTAATCCTTGTAGTGGTATTAGATCTCCGAAACTAGAAAAAAAATTACCTAATTACTTAACAGGGGAAGAAATAGATAAATTACTCGATATAAAACTTACTAAACCGATAGATTATCGGAATAAAGCAATGCTTGAAGTATTATTTGCAACTGGTACAAGAATTAGTGAACTTATCAATTTAAAATTAAATCAAATTGATTTTGATGAGTGTATTATTAGAGTGCTAGGAAAGGGTAAAAAAGATAGAATTATCCCTATTGGGAATACCGCTTTAGAGTATTTAGCTTTATATATTAATGAGTATCGTCCTTTTATTTTGAAAACTAGAGTTAGTGAGTATGTATTTGTTAATAAGAATGGTACTAAAATGAGTAGACAAGGATTTTTTAAGATACTTAAAAAATTAGTGGCATCTTCTGGCATTGAAAAAGAAGTTTCGCCGCACACATTAAGACATTCTTTTGCTACATATTTACTAAATAATGGGGCAGATTTGAGAGTTATTCAAGAACTTTTGGGGCATGAAAATTTAGTTACAACTGAAATATATTCGCATTTAAGCAATAAAAAAATCGAGGAAGATTATTCTCATCATCCTCGAGCTCATAAAGAAAAAGGAATTGATTAAAATTAATTACAACTTTCGTTACGAGCGCTACTACGTGCTTTAGAGTTATTTCTTGCACTACTTGAGCTAGATGCTTTAGAATTATTTCTAGCATTATTTCTAGCTGAACTTCTTGCTTTACTCATTATATTGTTACCTCCCAATATTATTATGATACGTTTTTAGTAATTTAATCATATAATTTATTGGAAATATTTAGATAAAGGAGGATGCAAATGGTAGTTATTGGTATCAGTGCTAGATTAGTTGACGGCTCTTATAAAGTAGGAGAAAATTTAATTAAAAAAATTAAAGAAAATAATGCTTTTCCTATAATTATTTTACCAGGATTTGCAGAGGTACAAGAAAAAATACTTGCTTTATGTAATGGTTTTATTATTCCGGGAGGAAATATTTGGCATGAGACCGATGAATTAATAATAAAATATGCTATAAAACACGATATACCTCTTTTAGGAATTTGTGCAGGAATGCAAGCAATAGCTAATATTAAAAACTTTTGTGGTACTAAAGATAGTGATAAAACTATTCTAATTGGTAATGATAAGCATTATTCTTTAGATAAATACTCACATTATATTAATGTAACTGATGATTTTTTAAGCAATATTTTAGGAAGTAATCGTATCATGGTTAATAGTAGACATAAGTTTATGGTTGTAAAAGAAGATTATTTTATAGTTGATGCATATAGTGATGATGGAGTTATTGAAGCAATTCATTTACCAAACAAGAAATTTATATTAGGGGTGCAATGGCATCCAGAGAATTTGGATGATGAATTTTCTGAAAGACTTTTTATAGAGTTTATAAAAAAATGTAATGGCTAGTATCCCAATTTTTCAAAATTTGACAATACAATTAAAATATGATAGAATATGACGCATAAAAAAAGGGGGATATTATGGAAAATTTAAAAACTAAGCAAGATGTAATGTTAGACAAAATTAATGAAACTAAAACTTTATTGAGAAAAACTTTATTTTATTCTGTTAAAAAGAAAATTTTAAGTAATAAAGATATTCAGGAAATTAAAATTCAAATTATGATTGAAAGAATTGCTAATATACTTTCTAATGTTTATTATGAAGCAATATTAGATGTTAAGAAAGCTGATTTTAGGGGTGAAGCTTTAGATGACTTTATGGTACAAATGAATTCTTTGCTTAAAGTGTTATTAGTTAATGCTTTAACTACTAAGGATGGAGTAAGTATGTGGGAACAAGTATTAGCCCATTATGAGGAAGAACCAGATGAATTAACTAAGATGGCAGGAGTGACTTTACTTGCACTTCCAGATGAACAAAAGAATGCACTTTCTCAAGCAAATTTTTATATGGAAAATATTGAAAATGTTTGTGATAATGCGCAAGATATAATTAATGCTCATCATAAGAAGTTTATGGAAGAGGAAATTATGCCATTTGTTACAGCCGCTTCAGGTACTTTAGAAAATGGAGTTCGGTCATTAGATTTATTACCTAAAATACCTAATTTTACATTTAGAATTGATGGCATTAAAGCACTTTTGCTTGCTACTGAACTTATGTATAAAGTACATAAAGCTGAGTATGAACCTATGCTTAAAAGATATAAGCAAGCAAATTGTATGCCTGGAAGAAAATAGCGAAATTTTTTGTAATTTATTGCACATGCCAAATTATAGTGATATAATTTAAAAGAGCCTAGGAAGTTCTCCGAGGGCTTTTTTTATTTTTTAAAATGGAGGTAG
>DVHV01000184.1 GCA_018711775.1 Candidatus Onthocola stercoravium
GATAATGTTGCTATTGTTGCTACTGTTTTTGCGGTTTTGGGCATATTTTTATTATTTACAACTAGACCTATATTAAAAGAGTATTTACCAACACAAAAGAAAGTTAAAAAAATAGAAAAACTAATTGGAAGAACAGGTATTGTAACTAAAGATATTCGTCCTGATCTTGAGGGAGAAGTAAAAGTAAGTAATCGAAAGTATATAGCAATTTCTGATAAAAAGATTTCTAAAGATACAGAAATTGAGGTTACAAATACTGATGGATTAAAATTGATTGTTGTAAAGAAAAAGTAAAGAAATTAATTTATTTTAATGTTTAACTAATCTAGTTAATTTCTTTTTTATCTTATAGCTTTTATCTAAACTCTAATGTTGAATTAGAAAGCGGAACAGGAACCCAAACAGATCCTTGTCGTCTTGTAGTATGATGTTCTTTATTCTCTGCTATAGAGTTTGAAATTATGTGTCAAGTAATGTAAACGGAATAAAAAGTAAATATTAGATATTTACTTTTTTTGTGTTTTTTGGTAACATTATGGTAGACAGTGGCATACTGTGGAAGAAAGTGGGGGATAAAATGTTATTGGGTGAATATCATCACAACATCGATGATAAAGGCCGATTAGTTATTCCTACTAAGTATCGTGAAGAATTAGGTGATGAATTTATCATTACTAGGGGAATTGAACGATGCTTATATATATACTCTAAAGTAGAATGGGAAAAATTAGTAGGCAAGTTAAATACTCTACCTTTCACTAAAAAAGATGCCCGAACATTTATGAGGTCCTTCTTTTCTGGCGCTACTGTTTGTGAGTTCGATAAAAGTGGTCGAATAAACATTACCTCCCCGTTGGTTAGTTACGCCGGTTTGACGAAAGAATGTGTCATAATCGGCGTGAATGACCGATTAGAAATATGGAGTGAAGAAGCTTTTAATAAATTTATGGATGATAATTCAGAACAACTTGAAGATATCGCTGAACATTTATTTGAGGTGCAAAGTGAAGCATTATAGTGTTTTAAAAGATGAATTAATTGATTCACTCAATATTAAAGAAAATGGGGTATATGTTGATGCAACCGTAGGGTATGCCGGGGACGCACAAGAGATATTAAAAAGAATAAAAAGGGGATATCTATTCGCCTTCGATCAAGATCCAGTTGCAGTAGAATTTTCAACAAACACTTTAAAAAATATTGGTAATAACTTTAAAATATTTAATGCCAATTTTGTGGAAATGCCTGAATTATTAAAAAATGTTGGCTTAGTAGATGGCATAATCTTCGATTTAGGATTTTCTTCTCCCCAAATTGATGATGAATCTAGAGGATTTTCTTTCATGCATGATGGACCATTAGATATGCGAATGTCTAGTAAAGGAAAAAGTGCTAAAGAAATAATCGATACTTATAGCATCGAAAAACTTACTCAAGTATTTTTCCAATATGGGGAAGAAAAGATGAGTAAAGTTATTGCCAAAAATATTATTAAACAAAAAGAAAACATTACGACAACTTTGGAATTAGTTGAAGTAATAAAAAAGGCAGTTGGGGCTAATTACTTTTATAAAAATCATCCAGAAAGAAAAATATTTCAAGCCTTAAGAATTGAAGTAAATGATGAATTAAAAGTATTAGAAACTGTTTTGCCGGAGGCTATTAAACTACTAAAAAAGGGTGGTAGACTTAGTGTTATAACATTCCATTCTCTTGAAGATAGAATAGTCAAAAATATTTTTAAGAAATATAGTGAAGTTGATGAATTGCTTAAAGGGGAAAAAGATATTCCTGAGGAATATAGACCTTTAATTAAAATTGTAAATAAAAAGCCGATTTTGCCAAGTGCTAAAGAACTTGCTGAAAATTCTAGAAGTGCTAGTGCAAAATTAAGGGTTGTTGAAAGGATATGATAGTGTGGCAAGTAAAAAGGCAAAAAAAATAAAATTACTTAAAGGAGAAAAATTTATGTATGGCATTTTAATTTTGTTAGTACTTGCCATACCTATGTTTAGTGTGTATACTAGTTCTTTGTTGAGTGAAACAAATAATGAAGTAGAAAAATTGAAAAATAATATAGAAAGTCAAGAATTAGTTAATCAAAGTTTATCGATGCAAGTTGATGAACTAGCTAGTTTAGAAAATATTCAAAAGATTGCTGAAGAATCTGGGCTTTCTTATATCAATAGTAATATTAAAATAGTTTCAGCAGAATAGGGAGATGTATATGAAGAAAAGAGCAACAGTTAAAATATCTAAGATTATTATTTTAATAGTTGCTTTTTTGTTTGTGGCAGCTATTATAAAATTATCTTATATAGTTTTAAGTAGCAAGGTTGATGGAATTGATTTACAAGCTAAAGCTGCATCTATTACAACAACTGAAGAAACATTGTATGCTAATCGAGGTAATATTTATGATGTTAACGGGGAAATGTTAGCAACGACTGTTAATGCTTATACAGTAATTGCTTACTTAGATGAAAGTAGAACAACTGATGCAGAAAATCCTCGACATGTTGTTGATAAAGAAGCAACTGCTGCTGCTTTAGCACCCCTTCTTGAAATGAGTGAAGAAAGATTAATGGAATTATTAAATAAGGATGTTTATCAAGTAGAATTAGGTCCTGGAGGAAGGGGAATAACTGAAGTTTTAAAAAGAGCAATTGAAGAATTAGAGCTTCCAGGAATAGATTTTATAAGTGATTCTAAAAAAAGATATTATAGTAATTCAACATTTGCATCTTATATAATTGGTTATGCTAAAGAAAATGAAGAAGGCAAACTAGTTGGTGAACTAGGAGTTGAAGGATACTACGATGATATTTTATCAGGAACAAACGGATATACTAAATATTTAAAATATACTTCTAGTAATTATAAAATACCTAATACTATAGATGATACTAAAAAAGCAGTAGATGGATCAGACATCTATTTGACAATTGATTTTGATATTCAATATATTGCTGAAAATGCCGTTAAAGAATTTCAAGATACATATAAAACAGAATGGGCGATATTTACTGTAATGGATGCTGATACAGGAGCAATTGTGGCATCTGCTACTAGTCCTAATTTTAATCCTAATGATACAAATACTATAACTAGTTACATGAATCCTTTAGTAAGTTATCAATATGAACCGGGTTCAGTTATGAAAATATTTTCCTTTGCATCAGCCATTGAAGAAGGCTTATATGATGGTAACGAATTATATGAATCTGGTTCAATTCAAGTAGATTCAGAAACCATTATCAATGACGTCGATAAAACATGGGGAACAATTTCATTTGATACAGGTTTTGCTTATTCATCTAATGTTGCTGCGACGATGCTTGCTTTCCGTTTGTTAGAAAATGGCGAAAAGAAATTGCCAGATTATTATGATGCTTTAGGATTTGGTAAGAAAACTGGTATTGAACTTGCTAATGAAGTAAGTGGTGATATGGAAGTAGTTTATAAATCGGAACTTGCCAATTCATCATTTGGCCAAGGTATTAGTGTTACTCCAATTCAAATGCTTCAAGCGCTATCTAGTATGACTAATGATGGTAATATTATAAAACCTTATATTGTTGATAAAATTGTCGATAGTGAAGGTAATGTTACATATGAAGGAAAAAGAACGGTAGTAAATAATGTTTATAGCAGTCAAACAGTCGATAAAATGCATGAACTTATGCACAAGATGATTTATGAAGGTTTATCTACTGCTTGGCAAATTGAAGGCTTAAGCATGATTGGAAAAACTGGTACAGCCCAAATAGCATCACCAAATGGTGGTTACTTAACTGGAGAATATGATACAATAAGGTCATTCGCTGGAATATTTCCTGAAGAAGACCCAGAATATATCGTTTATGTAGCTGCTAGAAAAGTGGAAGGAAATAGTGTTAAATTTGCTAATGTTGTAACTGATGCTATTGAAGAAATTGCTAAACATGCCAAACTTACTAGTGAAACAAAAGAAACAGATTTAAGTAAAGTAATAAACATTGAAAATTATTTAAGTAAAGATATAAATTCAGTAACGACAATGTTAGAAAATAGAAAATTAAATATTATTGTAATTGGAAATGGTAAATATGTTATTAATCAATATCCTTTGAAAAATAGTATAGTTTTAGAAAATGGTAAATTATTTTTGATTACTAATGGCATTGAGATAAAGATTCCTAACATGACTGGTTGGAGTCTAAGTGATGTTAAAAATTATTGTAATTTAATAGGTTTGAATTTAGAATATAGTGGTTATGGTTATGTTGTAAGTCAGAGCATTGCTCAAGATACGGTATTAGATATTGCTAATATGACATTAAATGTACATTTAGAATAAAACTATAGATGTTTCGACATTTATAGTTTTTATTTAGAAAAATTGTGTTTTTTCGTTTAAAAAAAGGAAATGAACCTCCAATCGCAATATATATAAAGT
>DVHV01000022.1 GCA_018711775.1 Candidatus Onthocola stercoravium
CTTGTAGTGATGCAAGGTCAGTCAAACTTGTTTGACTTTTGTTCTTCTGCGTGCTTCAATAATCAGTTCTTCCTAATATCCAATCAATAGAGACTCCAGTAGCCTCACAAAAACTAATTAATATTTCAGAATTAATTAGTTTTTCTCCTCTTTCATAACTAGCAAATGCCGAAAAAGAAAAGTTGAGTTCATTGCCTAAATTTCTTAGGGATAAATTCAATTTTTTTCTTGTAGTTTTTAATCTTTCTCCAATTAATTTTAAATCTATCACAGTAGCCTTATCTATAGTAATTTTATTTTTACTTAACCCAATCATGTAGTCGATATTTATATGATAAAAATCTGCTAATTCAATTAATCGCTTAGTAGGAATAGGAATTTTGCTATGTTCCCATTCTGAATAAGTTGATTCATGTACATTCAAATATTTAGAGATATCCTTAGATTTTAGATTTTTTTCTTCTTTTAATTCCTCTAATTTGTTCTCAAACATAGTTATCACCGTATTTATTTTCCCATTTAAAAATAAATTTGTATTTTATCTTCTCTAAATACGCACATTATGTTATAATGGATATAGATTAAAAATAAAGAGGAGTAGATAAAAATGGAACAAACAAAATTAAACGATAAGCGCAAAAAATTAATTATTATAGTAAGTATACTTGTAGTATTTATAGGTATAACTTTTGCTTATATAGTATCCTAAATATCTGGTAGTGCTATAGGTAATGCTAATATAACAGCAGATACAGCAGATAACTTAGATTTTAGCATTGATAAAGATATAAACTTAAACCCAACTCAATTTAATGTAGTTGAAGGTGGTGGAGGACTAAGTGATACAGCAACAGGAACAGCATCACTACTTGCTAATTCAACAAATGATACAGCAGAATATACATATTATGTTTATTTTAATATAAAATCTAATAATTATACTTATACAACAGAAGATAACAAACCAGAGATAGTATTAACAATAACAGATCCAACAGGGCAACCAGTTACAGAAGTAAGTGGACTTACATATGTAACTGCTCAAAATGCAGATGGAACTACAGTAAGTGGCTTTGATATAACAACAAAAAGTGGATTATATAATATAATAAGCAATTATGAAATAACTTCTAATTCTTCAACGAATGCAACAGAACAAGATTGGGTATTTACAGTAACATTTATAAATTTAACAACCAATCAATCAGAAAATGGCGGAAGTACATTAGATGCTGAAATAATATTAAGCAGTGATGTAACAAGTTATCATGAAATATGTGAGCCAGGCACAATGGCATGCGATATAGCAAGGTTATATAATGAAGAAAATCCAGAAACAAATGGGTTGTATTACCATGATGGAAGTATAATGAGTGATACGGCTTACTGTATGTATGAAGAGAATATTGTGTTAAGTTTTCCTGATGTTGCTCCGTCAACAAGCGCAGAAGATTGTCAAAATGTTTATTATGGTATGGGAATGTATATAGATGCTACATTAACTACTGAAGGTGTAGAATTAGGACAAGTAGAAGAAGTAACATGGGATAGTGCTAATAGTGTATGTGAAACAACTAGTGGTATTCCTGTATATAACGATAGTGAAACAGCGGTATCCCAAGAATCATGTAGTGGATATGCAGCAATTATGAATGAGAACGAATCAGTTATAATGGTTAATGTAGGCAGTGGAACAATGGAAAATATTGTGCTAGATGCCGAAGATTATTCATACCGTTATGCTGGTGCTAATCCAAATAACTATGTATGCTTTGGAAGTGATGTAACACCATGTCCAGAAGATAATTTATATCGAATAATTGGCGTATTTGATGGACAAATAAAATTAATAAAGGCAGATTATGTAACTAGCGCAATGTTAGGAACAGATGGAAGAGATTACAATGGTACATATAATGATTCAACTTCAGATTATAAAGGAAGTATGGATACAAGTATAATAGCGACATATAGATGGAATTATGATACAAGTGTATCAGCTCAAGGTTCGAATAACTGGATAACAAGTGAATTTAATACAATAAATCTAAATACAAATTATTGGAATTATTTAGGCTTAGCTTGGCAAAAATTAATAGCGACAACAACATGGCATCTGGGAGGAATGACATCAAGTAATAATATAGCAAAAGCATTTTATGATGGAGAAAGAAATAATGCGGGATATGGAAATAATCCAACAACATATACTGATGAAATAGGATTAATGTACACAAGCGATTATGGATATGCCGCAAATCCTGATGCGTGGACAACAAATTTAGGTTCATATAGCAATTCAACAACAACATCAAACAATTGGATGTATATGGGTGTATCCGAATGGACAATAACTCCGCGTTCGTCGTACAGTTACACCGTGTTTATTGTGAACAGCTATGGCTACTTGTACAACTTCAACGCGTACTACGGGTATGCCGCTAGACCGGTCTTTTATCTAGAATCTAATGTCCAATTAGAAGGAGGAACAGGAATTTCAAGTGATCCATATCGAATAGTTAGAGTGGTAACATAAAAAAATCCGCCCGGAGGCCGCGAGTTATTAACATTAAAAAAAAGTCGCATTTCTGCGGCTTATTTTAGTGTAAAAGTAATTTCAGGATTTTTCTTTTCTTCTTCATCCCAATCAGTACGACTTTTGGTGAAATCTACTAATTTTAAAGCATTACCTAAAGCCATAAGCATACTAACTGGTTGTCTTATTTCGCTCCATTTTTCACCATTATCAAGAAATTTCATATCTTCATAAGTTGTTGCTTTATGGACCATTGAAATAAGTTCATATATTTCTCTTATATGTAATATTAATTTATCTTTATCAAATGGATAATCAACCATTAATGCTTCGCCGATTATATTTTGTTTGTTTTCCCAAGGTCTAGGTCCATGGGCTATACAATCTTTCCATAAATATTGTACCTTCAATCTAAAATCTTTACTATTCATAAACATTTTCCCCCTTTAAATGCTTCATATAATAACTTAAAATTATAATTTTGTCAAATTTTTAAAAAATTAGCAGTTATATATTGACAAGTGCTAAGCATA
>DVHV01000185.1 GCA_018711775.1 Candidatus Onthocola stercoravium
AAATAATAAAATAAATGTTCTACTCCACTTCTTACTCTAACATCAGGTATCGTACTAAAAAAATCTTGATATTTATCTTTTAAAAACTCACTACTAATTGTTACTTCAATATTATAAGTATTTTTAAGTAAATCTATAAAAGAAGTATTTAAATTATCTATTAATACTACTTCTTTAATATTATAATTAAGTATTTCATTTAATAAGGTATCCATGTTATTAGGAATACTAAGGTTTGCTAAATAACTAGTTGAAATATCAAGAATTGTTATATTAATAATATCTTGAAAGAATAAAATACTAGCTATATAAGATGAATCTCGTTCATTTAAAAGGTCATTATCAGCAATAGTTCCTTTACTTATTACATCAACTATCCCTCTTTTTACCATTCTATTTCCTGTTGTTTTAGGATCTTCCAATTGTTCACAAATAGCAACTCTATAACCCTTATTAACTAATTTTTCAATATATGTTTTAACATTGTTGTGCGGAACTCCACACATAGGAACTCGTTCTTCTAGCCCTGCAACTCTTCCTGTAAGAGTTAATTCTAATTCTCTTGAGGCAATTAAAGCATCATCAAAAAACATTTCATAGAAATCCCCTAAGCGATAAAAGACAAGTTCCTCAGGATACTCATCTTTAATTTCCATATATTGTGCCATCATAGGGCTTAATTTACTTCTATCAACTTCACTACGTTTCATACTACAAAACTCCTAAGTAGTATTATAGCATGTTTAAAACGATATTTACAAATTTATTTTAGTAAATTTTTCCTTTTTTCTAAGATATAATCATCAATATTCATACTAATCTCTGTATCAGGAATATCGATATCTATTTTTTCATTAGTAACAGTTATTGTAATAACTTCTTTATTATTATTAATTTCAAATTCAATAATATCATCCAATAATTTATATCCATCCGCTGGAGTAATTTCTTCTAAATAATATTTCCCTAATAATAAATTATCCACTATAATTTTACCTTCACTATTGGTCTTAGCCTTTTTTATTTCTTTTCTATTACTATCATATAAAACAAATTCCGTTTCAGGTAAAGGATTATTATTTGTATCTACTTTGATTATTTCTAAACTTCCTTTAGGTTGATAATTTACTAGTTTAATAGTTACAGTTTCTAACTTATTATTTTCTAATTTCAGTTCTATTTCATGGACAGTCTCATCTAATAAATATCCATCAATAGTTGCTAGTTCCTTTAACTGATATGTACCAGCTTGCAAATTTTCAAATAGAGCAATACCAGATTCATCAGTAACAACAATATCTACTAAAGCGCCATCACTTTGATAAAGCCCAAAAGTTACCCCAGCAAGAGAATTTCCATCTTCATTAACTTTTAAGACTTTTAATGCCCCTAAAACTGGATTATTAGGAAATTCTACTGTAATTATCTCTTCTTCTCCAGTAATTTCAAAATATATTTCTTTTTCATTAATCTCATAACCAGGTATTTCCTGATTATCTATTTCTTTAATCTTATAACTTCCTTTGCTTAAATTATCAATTATAATTTCCCCATTATCATCAGTCATTACTTCCATTATAAATTCATTAGTATTTGCATCATATATGTTAAATTTAATGCCAGCCATTTTTAATGTATCCCCAGTTAATGCATCTACTTTAATTATTTTTAGAGTGTATCCAATTACTTCAATATTAATCATACAACTAACTGGTTCTATATAACCAGCACTCAATACCTTTTGACTATCATCACTACTATATACCAGAGGTTGTTCCTCATAAATATCATTATTTTTTCTTAATTCAATATTTTCTATACCAATATTTTCTCCATTAATTACTAATTCATTTCCTTCAATAACTACATTAGTGTTATCGATTACTTCGTACATACTTAAAACATTATTCTTATCAACAAATCTTTTAGTATCTCCTTGGTTCACTTTTATTTCTTCAAATTCAGGAGTTAAATAATGATTATTTACTAAGGATTCAATTTCAGCAATTTCTTTGGCATATTTATTTATGTTATTGTCACCTCCGAGTGTATCCGTAAAATAAAATTCACCTTCGGGATAAACTGTTCGCCATATCATTATTTGCGTTATATAATACCAATAATCTTCAGTATGATTACCATACTGATAACCATAATAAGCAATCAAAGAAATACGGTTCCAAATTTCATCTGTTATATTTAAAATTGCAGTATAATTACTATCATATATATCATAAGTATGATTATTTACTAAATCAACAAATGGTTCAACACAATAAACAAATTGATTGTCACTAACTCTTCTAATAAATCCACCGTGTCTTGTCACTTCTTTGCCGGAATTAGATATTTTTCTTATGTACATTCCATCAATCTTTTCAGCAGAATATATTTTATCTACTCTAGCATCGACACTTATAACCCCTATCATAAAAACAACTACAATAAATATAATCTTTTTAATAAATTTTCCTCCTTTCATTTGTAGTTATTTATTATTTTATTTCATAAAAATACCTCCTTTCACTTTATATATATTGCGATTGGAGGTTCATTTCC
>DVHV01000186.1 GCA_018711775.1 Candidatus Onthocola stercoravium
ACCTCAACTAAATCTGCTATTTCTTTTTCATCATCTAATATCAAGACATTCATTTTGTTTCCTCCATTGTGATTATAGCATATAAATTTATACTTTTCATTAGTTCATTGATATTGTAAGAAAAATTTAAGAAATTGTTAAGGCTATGTTAAAACCTTAAAATATAAAATTATTTATAATATTTTTAAAAGGAGGCATTTAACATGGCTAAAAGTAATAATAAAAAATTAAATAAAAAGAGAATTGTGATATTTATTCTACTACTAATACTTATTATATATTGGGGTATTAATTATTTAAAAAATAATGATTTCTTTAATGAATTAAATAGTAATTTTGACTTTTCTAACATTGTGGGGTATAGAGTAATTAAATTAGATAAGAATCCTAATTATTCTGGTGTAGGACAAGAAAAAGTAAAAAGTAAAGATGGATATTTTACAACATTTACAACTGAAGATAATTACAAAAAAATATACAAAGAATACAAACAAAATGGTAATTCTTCGTGGGCAAACAATGAATATTGGAATGGTAGTATGGCTGAAAATGGTTGTGGAATAACTGTAATGTCAATTCTTTTAAGTGGATATGGTAAAGACTATACTCCAGAGGATTTAAGAAAGATGTATTATCCAGTAATGGATTACGAAAAAATGGCTAGTGAATTATCTGAAACATTTGGGATAAAAAATTCTGATTTTTATTACGATTCAGAACATTTATCAAATAAATCCATAATCCAACATCTACAATCTAACAGACCAATTATTGTTTGTGTTTGGAATAATCCAAGTGATAATCGTTGGACTACTGCTTCACATTATATGTTACTTTTAGCAGCTGATAATGATAATATGGTTTATGTTTCTAATCCAAATGGTTTAGAAAATGATAGTAAAAGTTCTGGTTGGTATGATATTGATGAAATTACACCATACATAGCAAAAGCATTATATATTGAAGATTACGAATAAAAGGAGGGATATTCCCTCCTAAAATTATTTTTCTAATAGATCATATATCTTTTAACGATTATATTAATACTTATTGTGGTAATTTAATTGTAAATAATATTCCTTTTTGTGAGTTTTCTATTTTATATGAAATATTATGATAATCAAAAATTGTTTTTGCTATGTATAGTCCTAGTCCACTTCCACCTGTATTTTTATTTCTTGACTTGTCAACTCTAAAAAACGGATTAAATAATTGTTTTAAATCTTCATTTTCTATGTGTATTCCTGTATTTTCTATTTTCATAACTTTATCATTAAAATCAATAAATACTTTTGCTTTTTTTGGAGAATACATTACTGCATTTGAAATAATATTTGAAATTGCATTTTCAAGTAGCCTTTCATCTCCGTTAAATTCATAAGCATCTTGAATATTTGTAATTATTTCAATTTCTTTATCTTCAGCTATTCCTTGATATTTTTTATATACTTTCTTTATTGTATTTGCTATGTCAAAGTTATTCTCATTTAATTTAAAACTTTCATCTTTAATGATAGCAACAGATAATATTTCTTTTATTAAATTTTCCATTTCATTTGCAACTTTAAGAGAATGGTTTAGGTATTTTGTCCTATCTTTATACTCTCCAACTTCATAAATCATCCCTTCTAATTCGCCTTTTATGATAGTAAGAGGAGTTTTTAATTCGTGTGATACTGCTCTAAAAAATTGAGTTTGTATTTTTTCTCTTTCTTTTTCTTCTTCTATGTCTTTTTGTAATTGCTTATTAGCAACAGTAAGTTCATTAATAGTTTCATTCAGCCTTTCTGCCATTTTATCTAAATTATTAGCAAGTACCCCTATTTCATCCGTTCGTACTGTATTACATCTCCAAGTCATATCTAGTTTGGCTAATTTTTTAGATATATTACTTATATCAATTACAGGTTTAGTAATTACTCTTGAAATTATTTGTGCTGCAACTATAGATATTAAAAGTATTATTACTAATATTACAGGAGTTATCTGTAAAAATACAACCATTATTTGATTTACCGTACTTTCTGCTACTGATAAAGTTAATATATATCTTTCATTTGAATCTATAAAAATGACATCACTTGAAATAGTTTGAATTGTTGTATCTTCTGAACTTTCTTCTCCAAAACTATACTTAGTATTTGTGTTTGTACTTTCTAATTGAGCATTTGCACTATGTTCTATACAAAAATCATATATTTTATTTATTCCCTCATCTAATGTAGTGGTTTCTAATTCGGATACAAGAGTTTTTATTTCTTCTGTATAATTTGATAAAGATATACTTCTATAATTGCTAGGCATTACTTTTATGACTATACCATATATAATAAGACCTACAAAAATTAAAACACAAGTTAGCATTAAAAATATTTTTAGCCATAGGCTACTTTTTATCTTCTTTATCAATTTTATATCCCACCCCTCTTACTGTTTCTATATAGTCATATCCTATTTTTTTACGAATATTTTTTATATGTGTATTTACTATTTTATCATCTCCAAAATAATCATAATTCCATATTGAGTTTAGTATATTATCTCTTGAAAAGACCTTTCCTTGATTTTCTAAAAATATCTTTAGTATTTCAAATTCTCTATATGTTAGTGATACTTTCTGATTATCTACATATACTTCATAATTTTCTGTATTTAATATCATATTTTTATATTTTAAAATATTTGAAGTTTCATTGTTGTTATCTGTTCTTCTAAAAATAGCCTCTATATGTTTTAAAACAATAGGCATGGAAAATGGCTTTGTTATATAATCATCTGCTAATTTATCAAATCCTTTTAGCTGACTTTCTTCATCTGTTAGTGCTGTTAATATTATAATGGGTATATTACTATTTTTTCTTATCATTTCACAAACTACAAATCCGTCAATTTTGGGCATCATTATATCTAGTAACACCAGATCATAACTATTTTTTTGAATAAGGTTTATTCCTTCTAACCCATCATCTGCTGTTTCAACTTTATAGTCTGCGTTTTCTAAAAATGCTTTAATTATATTTTGTATGTCTTTTTCATCTTCTATTACTAATATCTTTTTCATTCATTTTTCCTCCAGATGTATTATATATCTTAATTGTGTAGTTTTGGTGGAGTTGGAGAAAATTTTACAAAAAAGTAAAAGCGAGAGTTACTTTTTATAAGCAACTCTCTAAATTAAATAATTATTAATTGTTATCTTCTTTATTAAATATAGTTTTAATATTGTTTATAAACTCTTTTCTTCTAATTATTGTAGTAATTATAACAAATAATGAATATAGTAAGTTTCCAATATAAGGTTGAGTATTTAGTTTTGTTGTCAAGTCTGCACTAACAAAGAAAGTTAAAATTGCAAGAATTAGTATAATCCAATGTGAATATTTTATTCTTCTTATATATAAATATCCTAATGGAATATATACAATAGCAAGTAATAATTTTACAATGTAATCTGGAATATTAGGTAAATTAAACACTAAATTTAGTTGACTACCATTAAATAACAATGATAATAAAGCAATAATTCCACCAAATATATAAAAACCACCAATAAATGTAATAACTTTTGATTCTTTCATTTTTTCCTCCATAATTTTAATTATTAAAAAATATTCTTGTAACAATTTATCTAAAAAGTCAATCTATATAGTCATTTTAATCAGACTTAATAAAAACTTCGGAATTTTCGGAAATTCTTGTAAAACAATATTTACTATATTTTCTTTTGAAAGCTCTTGTGCTGTATTAAATATTATATCTCCACTTGTTTGCTCTCCCACAGCAATATGTCCTGAAGCATATCCTCCAATACCAATATTAAAGGCAAGTGCAGCTCCACCAAAAGAGTACATTCCGATTGCCAATCCACCAATAGAGATTATACCTATCGCAAGTCCACCAATAGCAACAGGTGCTAATGCTAGTCCTCCAATAGCCAAAAATAAAGCTATTGCAACTCCTCCTAATGAGATTAACCCTAAAGGGATTCCACCTAATGCCAATAATCCCATTGCAATTCCACCTATTGCAAATAAACCTTGTGCAATATTTCCAATAG
>DVHV01000187.1 GCA_018711775.1 Candidatus Onthocola stercoravium
TATATTATTAAATTTTCTTTGCTAATTAACACCTAGCATTACTATAAATTAAATATACAATAATTATCTTATTTTTGCAATATTGTTTTTTTATTATTTATCTTAAACTACAATATTTCCCACAAAAATAAAAAGGTCAAGGATTTTGAAAAATCTTCTCAACTTTACATTATTTTACTTTAAAGTAAAAAATAAAGTCGCGCCTTGCGACCTTATTTTATTTTAACTACAAATTCATTATTCTCATCTAAATCGACAACTAATGTTGAACCAATTGCAATATCACTATCAATCAATTTATGAGCAAGTAAACTTTCAATATTCTTAGTAATATATCTTCTTATAGGTCTAGCCCCATATCTTTCATCGTAAGATTCTTCGATAATCTTATCTTTGACAGTATTAGTAATTTCCACATGTAAGTAGTTTTGTTGTAACCTGTCATTAATTTCTTTAATAATCTTATCGACAATATTTCCAACAACATCTTTCTTAAGGGAATTAAATACTATTATTTCATCTATACGATTGATGAATTCTGGACGGAATGTATTCTTTAATTCATTCATTACCATTTCATTAGCATTATCTAATCCTTCTAGAATATATTCACTACCTAAATTACTTGTCATAATGATTATCGTATTTTTAAAATCAACTGTTCGACCTTGAGAATCTGTAAGACGTCCATCATCTAAAATTTGTAAAAGAATATTAAATACATCTTTATGAGCCTTTTCAATTTCATCAAAAAGCACTATTGAATATGGATTTCTTCTTACTGCTTCTGTTAGTTCTCCACCTTCATCATATCCGACATATCCTGGAGGTGCTCCAACTAAACGAGAAACATTAAATGCTTCCATATATTCCGAACAGTCAATTCTGATCATGTGTTTTTCATCATCAAATAACTCATAAGCAAGACTCTTAGCAACTTCCGTTTTACCTACACCAGTTGGTCCTAAGAAGATAAATGACCCGATTGGTTTTGTTGGATCTTTAATTCCACTTCTTGCTCTAATTATTGCTTCACTAACAAGTTTTAAAGCATTATCTTGGCCCATGACTCTAGATTTTAATCTATCATATAAATGTAGTAATTTATCTTTTTCACTACTTACTAATTTCGAAACTGGAATGTGTGTCCAACGGGAAATAATTTCAGCTATACCTTCTTCATCAACAACATCAGAAAGAATACTACTTTGATTATTATCTTGCAACTTTTTTAGTTCTTGTTCAAGTTTTGGAATTGTTCCATGTCTTAGTCTTGCGCTAGTTTCAAGATCATAATTATTTTCAGCAGTTGCCAAATCAAATCTAGCTTTTTCTAATTCTTCTTTCTTCTTATTGATTTCATCCTTAACACCTTTTTCAGTTTCCCATTTATTGCGCATTTCTTTTTCTTCATCTTTTAAAGATTCCAATTCTTCATCTATTTTCTTAAGTCTTTCGCGGCTTAATTCATCACGCTCTTTCTTGATTGCTTGACGCTCAATTTCCAAACTCATGATTTTACGAGTAAGTTCATCAAGTTCAACGGGAACTGAATCAAGTTGCATCTTTATTGTTGCACATGCTTCATCAACTAAATCGATAGCCTTATCTGGCAAAAATCTATCAGTAATATATCTATCAGATAAAGTAGCGGACGCAACTAAAGCGCTATCTTTAATAGTAACACCATGGAATATTTCAAATCTTTCTTTTAAACCACGAAGTATAGTAATCGTATCTGCCACATTTGGTTCACTTACTAAAACTTTTTGAAATCTTCTTTCAAGAGCACCATCTTTTTCTATAAACTTACGATATTCATTTAAAGTTGTTGCACCAATTACATGGATTTCCCCACGAGCAAGCATTGGTTTTAACATATTAGATACGTCCATGGCTCCGGTATCGCCAGCTCCAACAATCATGTGAATTTCATCAATAAACATGATTATTTGACCATCACTATCTTTTATTTCTTTTAAGACGGCTTTTAGTCTTTCTTCAAATTCTCCACGATATTTAGCCCCCGCTACTAAAGAACCTAAATCAAGTTCCCAAATAGTATGGTCTTTTAGACTGTTAGGTACATCACCTTTCACTATTCTTTGAGCAAGGCCTTCCACTATGGCTGTTTTACCTACCCCTGGTTCTCCGATTAATACTGGATTATTCTTACTTTTACGCGACAATATTCTAATTACATTACGTATTTCTTCATCACGTCCAATGACAGGATCAACTTTATTGTCTTTGACATTTTTAGTTATATCCCGTCCATATTTATTTAAAACATCTTTTAATTCTTCTTCATTATTTGGATACATATTATACCCCTCCTTTACGATACGTATTGTAGCACTAAAATTAGCACTTGTCAATATCAAGTGCTAATTGTTTGGAATTTTTATTTGTCGAACTTTGTCGGACGCTTTTTCTTGCGTTTATATTGTTTTAACTTTAGAATAAATAACCGTTACCCTTAGTGGGAGCGTCTGCTAACTTTTAGTAATTACTGCATTTTTTTCTGGGGGTTTTCTTCGGGAGAGGTCTTTAGTGAAAGAGGTGATGCAATGAACGACAAAGCTTTTTGTCAAGTAGTTATAATTCTGGTACTCGTACTTTTTAGTAATAGAGGCCAAGCAAAAAGACGCTAAAATAGCGTCAACACAGATGCTACCCACCACTATGGGTAACAACACATATAATATACCAAATTATTCATTATTATTCAATACATTGTCAAAAATATTTAATATTTTAAAATATTCTATAATTACTTTATCATCATCTTTAATGTTTTTCGCAAAAAATTTTTCTTTAATATCTTTATAAACTTTAATTTCGCTGTGGGTAGTTTCAATAAATAATTTAAAATCATAGTTAGAATCTCTAATTAATGCTCGATTACTTTTAAATTCATATTCTTCATACCAATTAATTACAATATAATTCAACTTATTATTTAATACTTCTTCTACTACATTACTATCCCAAGTCCAAATACTTGCATCAGCATACTTAGCATGCAATTCATTTTTAAATCTATCATTTGATACATTAGGGATTTCTAAATCTTTAACACCAATAAACAATAAATATTTTTGAACTTTTTTTAAATAATTTAATTCTTGTTTACTATAAAATTCTTCATCTTTTGTTATACCGAAGGTTTCAGGAGCATCATATAAATGACTAACTACATCTTCAAAATTGTGAGCATGTGTGTGTCCAACTACGGCTTTATCTTTTGAAGGTTCATTTTCTTTAGCAAACACAAAATGTTTGGCAGTAAAAGGATAATAAAAGCCTGTTTGAGCAACGTTGCTTAAAGCATCTACAATATTGTAATAGACATCAATTTTGTTTTTAGCATTTTCAAAATCATATATTGTATTTTTATTCCCTAAACAGACATATTCTAGAGTTTGTCTTTCTTCATCCCAAAAAGGTGTTGGTAAATTATTTTTCTTAAATTTATCATATCTTTTATAAAATTCTTTTTTCATGTACTCGCCTTTAATTATTCAAAATATTTCTTGCAGCTACAATACCAGTTGCGGCTGCTGTTACAATATTTCCAGCCTTACCTGCACCATCACCAACAAAATAAATATTTTCATCCGCCAACTTCATATTATTATCAGTTTCTATTTCATTACTAAAGAATTTTATTTCTGGTCCGTATAATAAGGTTTCATCATTAGCAACTCCTGGAATAATCTTATTTAAAGTTTCTAACCCTTCCAAAATATTGGTAATAATACGATGAGGCAAAACAAGAGCCAAATCGCCAGCGACACAATCTTTGAGTGTTGGTTCGATAAAACCTTTATTAATTCTTGATTCCGTACTTCTTCGGCCTCTTTTTAAATCCTTAAGTGTTTGGACTATCGGTTTACCTCCTCCAAGAGTATTGGCAATCTTGGCAATTGATTCGCCATATTCTCTAGTATTTGTCACCGGTTCAGTCAAACTAATTTTAGAAATAAAAGCAAAATTAGAATTATTACTTTTCTTAGATTTTAAAGCATGACCATTAACACAAATATAACCATAATAGTTTTCCTTAGTTACATAACCTCCGGGATTAGTACAAAATGTTCTTATTTCATCATCATAAGTTCTTGTTTTAATAAATATACTAGGGTCATATATCGTATTAGTAATGCTTTCTAGTATTTCTCTTCGCACTTCTACTCTAACCCCTACTTCAATACTTTGAGACACATAAGGAATATCATGTTTGTCAGCGATTTCTTGAATCCACTTTGCTCCAGTTCTTCCTGGGGCTATTATTATATTCTTAGTATCAACACTATATTCTTTTTTATATAATTTACCAGTCAATTTATAATAATCTTGTTCTTTTGTATAATCTAGTATTTCACAACATTCTAATATTTCTACCCCTTTATCTTTTAAAAACTCTGTAAAATCACTAATATATTTAGGTAAGTTGTCACTACCTAGATGTTTTTGTTTAATGACTAATAAATTAGCCCCATTTCTAGCTACCATTTCTTTAATCTTTAATGCTTCATCCATATTACTAGGATAGATATCACTATCCATACCAAACTTTGTAAATATACTTTCAGTATAATCGATTAATTCTTCGGCCTCGCTTATACTCATATATTTATATAAATTACTTTTACCAAGTTTAGGAATAAAATTTAATTTACCATCAGAAAATGTTCCTGCACCGCCAAAACCTGCCATAATATTGCAAGGATTACAATTAGCACAAGGAATTTTCTTTTCATTCATCGGACAATGCCTATTGCATGCCAAGAAGCCTTGATCTAGCAAAGTGATTTTAAGTTTTGGATTATTGCTAATAAGTTCATAAGCTGCAAATAAACCAGCAGGACCTGCTCCAACAATTACTACATCTTTCATATCATTACTCCTTACTTTAAATATTTATCTATATATTCTTGACATTTAGATTCCAAAAATCTGTAATTACAACATCTATCTAATATATTTTTTGGCAATAAACCCTTATTATATCTATTTTGAAATTGTTTAACTTTATTTAAAAGAGCCTTTTTATTACTATTTAGAAATGAAGTTTGAGTAATCAAAAGGTTTCTATAAATAGGATTAACTGTATTAGCAATTGCTTCAGTTAAACATTCTTTAGGAGTAGGTATCATATTATTTATATTTACTATGCCCTGTCTACCGTTATTAATTTTAAAAATATCTATTGCTTTTGAATTCATTTTCATATGTTTAGGCTTAGAACTAGATAACGGTGCAAAATAATTGTGCTTATTTAAAACATAAACTACTCCTACATAAGGTCTAGTTGTATTTTTATTATAAAAAACTTTATCATCAAACATTTGCAAATAATCAACATATTTATCATCTATAAAATATAATTTTAATATTTTATTCATGAGTCCTCCATAAAATTATAATTACATTTCAAATTTTATCAAACAATTGTATGCGTGTCAATTAATTTTTATCAATAAACCAAAATAGTGGTCTCCATAATAGAGACCACTGGCTTTTTTAGCTCCCACTATGGTAGGGTTCACCGACTTTTTTGGCTCCCACTATGGTAGGGTTCACCGACTTTTTTAGCTCCCACTATGGTAGGGTTCACCGACTTTTTAGGTAAATCTTTAAGACTTACGTTAGTATTATATGAGCAAATCTCAATTTAATACAACTTAATTATAGCACACATTCTTTTTTTTGCAAGTTTTTATAATATTTTTGCCAGTTTTTCCTCTTCTTCCACCAAAGTCTTTCTTTCCTTTTCAACCAATTCTTGCGGAGCCTTATTTACATAGTTAACATTCGCTAGTAATTTCTTACGTCTTTCAATACTTTGTTTTAATGATTCAATTTGTTTTTGTTTAAGTTCTAAATCTTCCTTACTAAGCACTACTTCATAATAAATATCTAAATCATAATCTTGATATTTAACATTTATCTTATTTTTGGTAGATTCTTGAACTATCATGGTATCATTAATCTTTAATACTTTAAATATCAAATCATAATTAGCATCACTATTAACTTTTACTTCGTAATCCTTACCAATTTTGTTTTCTAATTTTACATTTCTAAACATTCTAATAAATTCTAATTTAGCATTAACACTTTCTAATTCAGTATTAAATACTTCTTTTTTATTGAAAGTTGGATATGTACTAATCATAATATTTTCTTCTTTAATTGGAAGCATATTATAAATTTCATCAGTTACATAAGGCATAAATGAATGTAACATTTTAAGAATACTCGTAAGTACTTTAAGAAGAACTGATTTAGTTGTTAAACTTTCCAAACTAAATTTAGCAAATTCAATATAATTATCACAAAAATCATTCCAGATAAAACTATAAAGTTCAGAGCCAACGATATTAAATTCGTAACGTTCCATACTCTTAGTAACAGTTTTTATTAAATTATTTAACTTAGTTAATATCCATTTATCTTCTTCGCTCAAAGCATCTAAAGTATAATTGCTATCATTTAAGTCTTCGATATTCATTAAAACAAACCGTGAAGCATTCCATAACTTATTGATAAAGTTCCAAGTAGAAGCAACCTTTTCTTCATCATAACGAAGATCCATCCCTGAAGCCGTACTAGTTGCTAAGAAGAAACGTAGAGCATCAGCACCATATTTATCGATAACATCCATTGGGTCAACACCATTACCCAAAGACTTACTCATCTTTCTTCCTTCTTTATCACGAATTAAACCATGAATTAAGCAATCTTTAAATGGTCTTTTACCTGTAAAATGTAATCCTTGGAAAGTCATTCTATTTACCCAAAAAGGTATAATATCATAACCAGTAACTAAAACATTATTAGGATAGAATTTTTTAAAATCATCAGTAATTTCTGGCCAACCTAAAGTTGAAAATGGCCACAAGGCACTACTAAACCAAGTATCTAATACATCTGGATCTTGTACCCAATCATCACCCGGAGCAGCATCTCCAACAAATACTTCATCACCCTTATACCAAGCAGGAATTCTGTGTCCCCACCAAAGTTGACGAGATATACACCAATCATATGTTATTTCCATCCAGTGGTTCATGATTTTTTCAAAACGGGCAGGAACAAAGTTAACTTTAGTATCTTTATTCTTTTGATTTTCTAAAACAGCATCTGCTAAAGGACGCATTTTAACAAACCATTGCTTTGATAAGTATGGTTCAATCATTACCCCACTTCGCTCACTATGGCCAACATTATGAGTTATTTCTTTAACAGAAATAAGTAAATCTTGTTCTTCTAAGTCTTTAACTAATTCTTCGCGACAAGCGAAACGATCAAGGCCTGCATACTTACCAGCATTTTCATTCATTGTGCCATCCGGATTAATGACAACAATTCTCTCTAAATTATGTCTATTTCCTACTTCAAAGTCATTAGGATCATGGGCTGGAGTAATCTTAACGATACCTGTTCCAAATTCTGGATCTGCATGTTCATCTCCGATAATTGGAATAAGTCTATTAGATATCGGAAGTCTTACCATCTTACCAATTAGCTTATTATAACGATTATCTTGGGGATTTACAGCAACTGCTGTATCTCCGAATAATGTTTCAGGTCTTGTAGTTGCAACGCACAAATAATCATCAGTTCCCGCAATATAATATTTAATATGATAAAAAGCACCCTTTATTTCTTTATAAATAACTTCTTCATTGGATAAGGCAGTCATCGCCGCAGGATCCCAGTTAATTATTCTTTCTCCTCGGTAAATTAAACCTTCTTCATGCATTTTTTTAAATACATGAACAACAGCTTTATTAAGTCCCTCATCAAGAGTAAATCTTTCTTTCGAATAACATAAAGATAAACCTAACTTCGCCCATTGTTTATGGATATTATCAGCATATTCATCTTTCCAATCCCAAGCATATTTAAGCCATTCTTCACGAGTTAAACTTCTCGGATTAATACCCATATCTTTAAGTTTAGCATCAACTTTAGCTTGGGTTGCAATTCCTGCATGATCCATCCCCGGAAGCCACATAGCATTATAGCCTTGCATTCTTTTAAAACGAATTAAAATATCTTGCAAAGTTGTATCCCAAGCATGACCTAAATGTAGTTTTCCTGTAACATTTGGTGGTGGAATAACTATTGCATAAGGTGGTAAATCTGGTCTTTCTTCAAAATAATTGTTTTTAAGCCAACTATCGTATTTTCCTTCTTCAACAGTTTTATGATCATATTTTTTATCTAACATATTATCCCTCTTTCCTATATTCTAAATAAGCATTAACTAACGTCTTTAACTCAACATCAGTAAATTTTTTATACTTATTATTTGTTTTACGTCTAATTAAATCATCTATTTCTTCTAGTTTTTTTAGTTGTAATTTAAAATTATAATGTTTTTCATAATTTGTCAGTTTCACATTATTTCTATCCACTTCTTGTGGCTCTTTTATGAAAAACAAATCTACTTTGTTTTCCCGATTAACTACTCCATTTTCTCCTGGAAAATCTTTATGATAAAAGACAAAATTTCCAATATATTTTATATCGTTAATGCTTACCATAATGCCTAACTCTTCCCTTAACTCACGGATTAACGAATCAGTTATTTTTTCAGAACTTTCGACTCGACCTCCTGGCAAATTAAAAGATGAATTCATATCTGTAATATACAACTTCTCTTCATTATTAAATACTATTGCTCTTACTTTATGAACAACAGTTTCTAATTCTTCTTTTTTTAAATCATCATTATTTACTAACATAATAATCACCAAAATAAAAAGGATGATACCAAGGAGTCATAAATGACGGTACCATCCTTTATTTAACTTAATTATTTTAAGGCATCTCTGCCGTATTTCTCCATTTGCAACCTTCAAATAACCTTAATTTTAGTTTTCACCAACCACTAAATCTCTTTAAATAAGTATTATTTTACTCCTCAAATTTCTTTGAAATACAAATTTATTTTAACAAATAATTTAAGCTTGTTCAATAGTTTGATATAAATTTCCATCTAATATTATTTCAACACCAGCTTCGACTTGATTAAAATATATTGTTTCATATGTTGGCAAATCAATTGTTTTTATTGCTGGGTTTTCACAATTATCATAAATATATAATTTATTGTTATTAT
>DVHV01000188.1 GCA_018711775.1 Candidatus Onthocola stercoravium
TAGTGATGCAAGGTCAGTCAAACTTGTTTGACTTTTGTTCTAATATAAGCATTCATGGCAAGTTAATATATTATTTTTTATGAACAATAGACAAATAAATTCTTATTTGTTAAAATTAACATATAAGGAGTAGTAAAAAACATGAGTAAAAATAAAAAGCATAATAAGATGAGTTTTGGAAAATACTTAAGCATATTTTTATTAATTGTAAGTGTACTTGTTTTAGTGTTAGTTTATTTTATTAATGTATTACCATTAGAATACTTTATAGTATTAGTTATATTAGTTCTTATTACAGATTTATTTGCGATAATGCTTTTGCTATCAAAAGGGCGTATCCGTAATGTAATAGGTATTCTTTTAACTATTATATTATTAATCCTGATGATTTTTGGGATAACTTATGAATTAAATACTCTTGATTTTTTAAAACAATTTGGTTTTAATAGTTATAAAACTGAAAATTATAATGTTATAGTTTTAGATAGCAGTGAGTATGATGAATTAGAAGATTTAAATGACCTTTCTATTGCTCATTTAGATTTGGATACTCATAAAGGCTTGCAAAATGCTGTTGCTGACATAAAAAAAGAAATTAAATTTACATCATTAGTTGGAGAAGATATCAGTGATTTAACAGAAATGCTTGAGTCTGATGAAACATCAGCCATTATTTTAGAATCAGCTCAACTAAGTATTATCGAAGAAGAAAATAAAGAATTTTATGATAGTATTCGCATTATCTGGAGTACAGATGTTGAAATTGAAATTGCTAAAATCGGCGAATCAGTTGATGTAACCAAAGATTCATTTAATATACTAATATCAGGTATAGATACATATGGATCAATTACTAAAGTTTCAAGAAGTGATGTTAATATTTTAGTTACAGTTAATCCTAGTACTCATAGTATTTTACTAACTAGTATTCCTCGTGACTATTATGTATTACTTCCAGAATTTAATGAATATGACAAACTTACCCATGCTGGTATTTATGGAATTGAAACATCTGTTAGTGCTGTTGAAAATTTGCTTGATACTACTATTAATTATTATATAAAAGTAAATTTCACATCTTTGATTGATATTGTTGATGCTCTTGGAGGTATAACTGTTGAATCAAATTATGATTTTACGACCCAAGATGGCTATCATTTTACCAAAGGAACTAATGAACTAAATGGTAAAGAAGCATTATCATTTGCTCGCGAAAGAAAAGCCTTTGCTGATGGGGATCGTATCCGTGGCCAAAATCAAGAATTAATTTTAGCATCATTAATAAATAAAGCCATGAGTGCTAGTATTATTACCAATTATGTTGATTTATTAAATGCTTTAGATGATAAATTTGTAACTAATATAACAGATGAAGAAATAACTGACTTTATTAAAAAACAAATTTCAGAAATGCCTTCTTGGAATATCAATGCAATTAGTTTAGATGGCTCTAATGCTTATGATTATACATATAGTTATAAAAGTCAAAAATTATATGTTATGAAACCATATGAAGAATCAGTATTAAACACTAAAGAACAAATAAATAATACTCTTTTACAGTAAGAAGTGTCAAGTAGACACTTCTTTTTTTGCCACAATTTATCTTTATTTGTCGAAGTTGTTTAAAACATAAATATTTTGCTCTATATTTAGTATGTAAGGTGATTACATGTTAAAAATGGACTTAGAATTTAATAAAGGAATACTCTTTGTTAGATTGCGAGGTAAACTTCTTCGTAAAAATTGTTATAAGATAAACAATTATTTGAATCCAGTTTTAAAAAAACACAAAATAAAATATGTAGTTTATAACTTCTTCTTTTTAAAAGATATTGATTCATCAGGTATAGATGCGATATTAAATACCAAATATATTGTTAAAAACAATAAAGGTAAAATAAGAATGTGCGAGATAAATAATAATATCAAAGAAAAAATAAAAAGAACAAGACTGGCTAGAATATCAAATGAACTAGCAGCCTTCAAGTTACTCGAGGTGGCATAATGGATAATGTTTTAGAAAGTGTAATTAAAAGTAGTGCAGGTCTTATTTGGAAAATATCAAAAATGTTTTATGGCGTAGAAAAGGCTGATTTGTATCAAGCAGGAGTTCTCGGAGTAATAAAAGCCTATAATAATTATCAAAGTGATGGCGATACTAAGTTTAGTACATATGCTTATAAATATATTTATGGTGAAATGTATGCAGTTGCTTCTTCTAAAAGTATAAAGGTAAGTAAAGATATTTTAAAACTTAGTAAAATGATTGAACATGGACGCAATATCTTGGCTCAAAAATTGTTACGTACCCCATCAAATAGTGAACTAGCGGCATTCCTAGAAATAGAAGAAGAAAAAATAGAGCAAGCCCTTTTATGTGCTAGTAGTATACTTTCAATTGACAATGAAAGTGATGATGAAAGAAGTTTACATGAAACTATTGCACTTGAAGAAGCCGTTACTCAAGATGAAAAAATGTTATTGAGTGAATCACTTGATACTTTAAATCCTTTAGAAAAAGATATTATAAGTGCTCGTTATTATGAGGATTTAACGCAAAGTGAAACTGCTAGAAAATTAGGTATTACTCAAGTTATGGTATCTCGTTATGAAAGTAAAAGTTTAGCCAAAATGCGGGAATTTATGTATATGTAATTATTTTCCTAACATACTAATGTTAGGTGATCTTATGAATAAAGAAGAATATAAGAAAATGGTAGAAAAGCATACTCCTAAAGAACCTCGTTTAAGAAATATTGGAGTTGCTTTTTTAGTGGGAGGTTTTATTGGTTTTATCGGCGAGTTTCTAATATTTATGTTAACTGAATCTTTTGGCATGTCTCAAAGTGTTGCTGGCATTTATACTTGCCTTATTATTATTGGTGGTGCCAGTTTACTTACAGCTTTTGGTTTCTTCGATAATTGGGTAACTAAATGTAAGTGTGGACTAATAATTCCCACAACTGGTTTTGCCCATAGTGTAACTAGTAGTGCACTTGATTATAAAAAAGATGGACTCATAACAGGACTGGGATCTAACTTTTTTAAACTAGCGGGATCTGTAATTTTATATGGTGTTATTTCAGCATTTATATTAGTGATTGTGCGGGTGGTTATCGGTGGCTAGTACAAAATATAAAAATGTCTATTTGAGTGATTTTGTTACTTTAGTAGGTCCTCTCGAAAGAGAAAGTCACTTAAAAAAATATAATTTAGTAATGAATGACTATTACTATGGCGAAAAAACCTTTGAACAAGCCGAAATAAAAATGCAAAAATCTGTAATTGATCGCATTCTTGAACAAAACTGTTTGAAAAATTCGGATGTTTCATTGCTAGTAGGAGGAGACTTAACTAATCAAATTGCTATTACTAGTTATAGTGCTAAAAATTTCAATTTTCCTTTTTTAGGAGTATATTCAGCATGTGCCACATTTGTAGAAAGTTTAATTGTTGCTAGCAACTTTGTTGAATATTCTGGTTTTAAAAAAGTTATCGGAGTTACAAGTTCTCATAATTTAACTGCTGAAAAGCAATTCCGTTATCCAATTGAATATGGTGCACCTAGACCGCACACTGCTACATTTACCACTACTGGTGCTATTGCTACTCTTATAAGTAAGAAACCAAGTAAGATAAAAATAGAGTCATCGACGATTGGAACTCCAGTTGATATGGGAATAAGTGATGCTAATAATATGGGAGCAGTAATGGCTCCGGCGGCTGCATCAACTCTTATGGCTCATTTGACGGAATTAAAAAGAGATGTTTCTTATTATGATTTAATACTTACTGGTGACTTAGGTTGTGTTGGGGCTAAGATTTTAGAAGATTATTTAGCAATTAATTATAATATTAAGATGAAAAAATATTTAGATGCCGGTTGTGAACTATTTTTAAGTAGTCAAGAAACATATGCCGGAGGTAGTGGACCAGCCTGTCTTCCTTTAGTTTTGTTTAATAAAATTTTAACTACTAAAAAATATAAAAAGATTTTAATAATTGCTACCGGAGCATTACATTCAGTTGCCTTAGTTAATCAATCTAAGCCAATACCAGCCATTGCTCATGCTCTTAGTTTGGAGGTGGAATAGATGAATTTTTTAAATGCTTTTTTATTCGCTGGATTTGCTTGTGCTATTGCCCAAATAATTTTGGATAATACGAAACTTACTCCTGGACATATCACAAGTATTTATACTGCTGTAGGAGCTTTTCTTTCATTTTTAGGTATTTATGATAATTTGATTTCTAAATTTGGAGCAGGGGCAACAACTCTTATTTCTAATTTTGGTCACATGTTATATTCTGCTGCTATCCAAGGATATAATGAAGAAGGAGTCCTAGGAATATTTACAAATATGTTAACAAAATCATCTGCTGCCATCACTGGTGCAATCGTATTTGCTTTCCTTATTGCCTTAGTATTTAAACCAAGAGATTAAAAGTTGATGTTGTTTTTTTAAAGTTTTTATGTTAATATAGCATATTATATTTCAAAAAAAACAAAAAAAATGTATTTTTGCAAATATATGTAGTATAATTAACATAGGGATGTGATACTTATGAAACTTTTAAAAGTGGTGGCTAACAACTTTAAATTATGCGAAGATAATTTTACTATATCTTTTGTTCCAGATGCAAACAAAACAAAAGATGATAAAGAATTTGAACTTCATGAAATTTCTGAAAATCTATTTGCTTTTACAACAATTGGAATTTTAGGAAAAAACGCTTCCGGTAAAACAACTGTAATTGACTTATTAGATTTAGTGTACGACATATTATCTTTTTTTAGAGTTAAAAATTCTGGCGAACTATTTTTAATATGGGATAAATCTGTAAATTTAGATATAACCTTTTATCATGAAGGAAATCTATATAGATATATAACGGATTTGTATTCCGATGAATTACTAGTAAATAAATCTATCTATTTTAAAAATGAAAAATTGTTTAAAAGAAAATATTATAAAACTTTATCCAAAGATATATTTGATTATAGTAAATATGAAGAAGTAATTATAAACTCAAATTTGCCAGAAGATACGTCGATTCTATATGAAATTTTAAAAAAGATAGATATTAGAGGTTTACGCTCATATAGTGATGATTTAGATTATAGCCTTTATTCTGGAGCCTTTAATATATATAAACTTCTTGACAATAGTCACAAAATAATTGAAACCATTTTAAAAATGTTTGATGAACATTTAGATAATATAGAAATGGTTAATGAAGATAAATTTATTGTTTATTATACAAATAAAAGTAATAAAGAAGTTAATAGTCATGAGTTATATAATATGTTATCGAGCGGTACTTCAAAAGGCTTTATCTTATTTACTTATGTTGTTTACTCGCTAAGATATGGTGCTGATTTATTAATTGATGAAATAGAAAATCATTTTCATAGAACTTTAGTAGAAAATCTTATAAATTTATACAAAGATAAAAACGTAAATAAGAAAAATGCAACATTGATCTTTACTACTCATTATCCAGAGTTGCTAGATCTGTTTAATAGAGATGATAATTTGTATATAACAAAATATAACGATGAAATAATATTAGAAAATATGCATCGGGATTATAAATTCCGACCTGAGTTATCTAAAAGTAATAAATTTTATAGCAATGCTTTCAATACCAATGTTAATTATGAATCATTAATGAATTTTAAAAAGGAATTAATGAAGTGAAATATTTACTTTTGTGTGAGGGACCAAATGAAGTGTGTATTGTTACTTTGCTACTAAAATATGGAAAACTAAAGTTTAATACTGATGACTTAATAGCATTAAAACCTTTTAATGCCAGGCAACTTACAAATCCCACTATAAAATCGGAATTAAGAGTATATAATAAGCCAGTAATAATTTTAAGGATAGGAGATACTCAAAGAGATAAATTTGTTATACCTAAAGAATTAGATAAAATAGTTGCAAAAGATAGAATTTATAAATATTGTACTTTGCCAGAATTAGAAATCCTCCTAATCATAAATGAAGGACTATATAAAAAATATGTTAAATCAAAGGAAAAACCTAAAACATTTGCCAAAAAGAATATCTTTTATAATAATCGCAGATATGATCAATCAAATGATTTTTTATTAGAATATTATAGTGGAAAAAGAATAGATATTCTTATTCAAAATTTAAAAGAGTATAAACGGTTAAAAAAACATAAAAAAGATGAATTATACTTAGCAGACTTATTAAAATAGTGAAATCAACCAACAAAAAACAAATGTTTGTAATTTTTTGTTGACTTTTAATAGAAAGTATATTAAAATTAGTTTGTATCAGGGTAAAATACTATTAGGAGGAAACAATGAAATCAACTAAAGATGAAAAGAATAAAGATAAAGCATTAGAGCAAGTCCTAGCCGATATTGAAAAACAATTTGGTGCAGGTGCGATAATGAAATTAGGGGATAATGAACATATTGAAGTTGACGTGGTATCTAGTGGTTCTATTGCAATTGATGTTGCTTTAGGTGTTGGAGGTTATCCAAAGGGCCGAATTATTGAAATATATGGACCTGAATCAAGTGGTAAAACTACAGTTGCTTTGCAAGCCATTGCTGAAGTGCAAAAGGCTGGGGGAAGAGCAGCATTTATCGATGCCGAACATGCTCTTGATCCTGTTTATGCCAAAAATCTTGGTGTTGATATTAATGAGCTTTTGTTAAGTCAACCAGATACTGGAGAACAAGCTTTAGAAATCTGTGATGCCTTAGTTAAAAGTGAAGCTGTCAACATTATTGTCATCGACTCTGTTGCAGCATTAGTGCCGCAAGCCGAAATTGATGGTGAAATGGGAGACTCTCATGTTGGTTTGCAAGCCCGTCTTATGTCCCAAGCCTTAAGAAAACTATCAGGTACAATGAATAAGACTAAAACTACAGCCATATTCATCAACCAACTTCGTGAAAAAGTAGGAGTAATGTTTGGTAATCCCGAAACTACTCCTGGTGGTAGAGCCTTAAAATTCTATTCAACAATTCGCCTTGATGTTAGACGTGGTGAACAAATAAAAGTTGGAGATCAAATAATTGGTAATAAAACTAACATTAAAGTTGTTAAAAATAAAGTGGCTCCACCTTTTAAAACAGCAACTGTTGATATCATGTATGGTGAAGGAATATCTAAAGAAGGTGAAATAATCGATATTGCTAGTGACTTGGCAATCATCGATAAATCAGGAGCTTGGTATTCTTATAATGGAGAAAAAATTGGTCAAGGTAAAGAAAACGTTAAAACGTTCTTAAAAGAAAATCCTGCTATTCGTGAAGAAATTGAAACCAAAGTTCGTGAACATTACGGTTTTATTAAAAAGAAAGATAAAAAAGAAAAAACAGATTAGATGTGTCATAAAAAAGTCAAAAAACAAAATTTGACTTTTTTATTTGTAAAAAAAATTGACTTTATTGTGATTTGTTTTTTAAAATGTCCTATTTTTGTAAGTACGTTTTTAAGTTAAAATGTCCTAATAAAA
>DVHV01000189.1 GCA_018711775.1 Candidatus Onthocola stercoravium
ATAATATATATGATATAAATAATACTAGTTTTACAATTATTACATCTGATTTTCATCTAAAAAGAAGTACTGCAATACTTGCAGAAATTTTAGGTAAAGATGTTCAAGGTATAGGAATAGAAGACGGGATAACTGATAATAAAAACTGGACAGATACTCAAATTGGTAGAATTCAAATATTAAAAGAAGCAATACTTTTAATAAATAGTGCCAGAAAAAAAGAAATAGAAGATTTAGAAGTAGGCACTTTAAGTTTAAAAAGAAAAAAACACAAGAATTTGCATTTTTAAATTATTTACTATATAATTAAGGTGGTGAGTTTTATGCAAATTGATAATGTTACGGAACCAATTATTGCCGTAAGGCAAAGTCAATATCCAACTGATAATAAGGCAGAATTTTTATTAGTTGGACGCAGTAATGTAGGGAAAAGCAGTTTTATTAATACTTTGATTGAAAGGAAAAATTTTGCTCGCACTTCTTCAAAACCGGGAAAAACTCAAACATTAAATTTTTATTTAGTTAATAATAAATTTTATTTAGTAGATGTTCCAGGTTATGGATATGCCAGTGTTAGTAAAGATAAACAAAAGAAATTTGGACTAATGATTGAAGAATATTTGAAAAATAGAACTAATCTTAAACATGTTTTTTTGCTTATTGATTACAGGCATAAACCGACAGAAGATGATGTATTAATGTATGAATTTTTAAAGTATTATAATTTAGATATTACTATTGTTGCTACAAAATATGATAAAATAAGTAAAAATAATCGACTTAAACAAGATAAATTAATAAAAGATACTTTAAAAATTAGTGACGATGATAATTTTGTAACATTTTCTACTGTGACTAAAAAAGGTCGAGCAGAAATATTAGAAATATTAGAAAGTAGAATATAGGTGAATTATGAAAAATAAAAAGGGATTTACATTAGTTGAAATATTAGCTGTTGTTGTTATTTTAGCAATCATAATTACCATAGCTTTTTTTAGTGGTAATGCTATAAGACAAAATTCATTAAAAAAGATTGTTGATACTAAAATTGAACAAATTGAACAAGCGGCAATTTTATATGGTCAAGATAATCCTCAAAAGCTTAATGAAACCTGTCAAGTTGATGGGGTTGATTATGATTATTGTAGAGTAGTAACGGTTAGAGAATTAATTGAATCTGATGGCAATTATTTTACAAGTGAAACTCTAGTTAGTGATGAAAATGGTGAACATATTGATTTAATAAATGACGTTACTGGAAAAAGTATGCTTGATGATACTGTTCAAATATATCGTCGTAACAATCGTGTATATTCTGTAATTTTAGAAATTAAAAGCAATAATTAAGGGGGGATTTCATGCAAACTGTTTGTTTGATAGGAAAACCAAATGTCGGTAAAAGTAGCATTTTTAATCGACTTATTAAAGAAAAGAAAGCCATAATTATGGATACTCCCGGTATCACTAGAGATCGTATTTATGGTATTGTAAATTATAATAAAAAACGTTTTTCATTAATTGATACCGGTGGAATCAGTCTAGGTAATGATAATTTTGATAAAGATATTATAGCTCAAGCACAGTTAGCTATTGATGAAGCTGATTTAATTTTATTTGTAGTTGATGGTCTTTTAGATATTGATGCTACAGATATTTATATTAAAGATATGTTACATAAAGCCAATAAAAAGGTAATTGTTGTTGTAAATAAATTAGATAATAATAAAAGACTAGATAATTTATATAATTTTTATGAATTAGGTTTTAGTGAAGTCATCGGAGTTAGCGCTGAACACAATCTTGGCTTTGATAAATTATTAGAAATGATTTGTAATGATATTCCAGAAGAAGAGACTATCGAAGATAATACTTTAAAATTCTGTATTATAGGACGTCCTAATGTTGGTAAGAGTAGTTTAATTAATGCCTTGCTTAATACTGATAGAGCTATAGTTAGTGATGTTGCAGGCACAACTAGAGATGCTATAGATACTAAATTTAAATATAATCATGAAGAATTTACAGTAATAGATACTGCTGGAATGCGTAAAAAAGGCCGGATTTATGAATCTGTTGAAAAATATAGTTTAATTCGTAGTTTAAAAGCAATAGAACGAAGTGATGTTTGTGTTGTAGTAATTGATGCCTCAACTGGTATCATTGAACATGATAAACACATAATGTCTTATGCCATTGAAGCCGGCAAGGGAATTGTTATTGTAGTTAATAAATGGGATACAGTGAAAAATCCTGATGGAGCAATTAAAGAATGGAAAGAATTGATAAAATATGAATTTCAATTTGTACCATTTGCTAATGTAGTATTTTTAAGTGCTTTAAATAAAAAAAGAATTAATACTTTGATGCCAGAAGTAATTAAAGCATATGAAAATAATAAAAAAGAAGTTAAAACTTCAATTTTAAATAATATTATTATGGAAGCCGTTAGTATTCATATACCGCCATCATATAAAGGAAAACGGTTAAAAATATATTTTGTTAGTCAAACTGACAGTAAACCACCAAAGTTTACTTTCCAAGTTAACGATAAAAAGTTAGTTCATTTTAGTTATGAAAGATACCTTGAAAATCAAATAAGAGAAAACATTGATTTAACAGGTACTCCAATAATATTACAATTTAAAAATAAGGGTGATGAATAATCACTCTTATTTTCTTGTCCTTTTTCTTTTAACTTCTTCTAGTAATGCTGGTTGTAAAGCAATATCGTAGGAGTCCATCATTTGCTCATATAATGTTTTAAAATCTTTAGCTGATATAACAAAACTACAATTAGGATATATTTTTTGCCAAATTTCTAAATCAATAGCACTATTATTAGCAAAATCTAATACCTTTTTATTATCTTCATCAATTACTACTGAATGTTCTAAAAATCCTACAAATGGTAAAGGAATATAATAATATGCCCCATAATAATTGTTATTATTACTTATTAAAAAGTCACTTGTAACATTATGACAGTAGCCTCTTCTTTTATCTCCAGGAACATCCGTTATTGGATTAGTTATTTTAATTTTGCCATAAGATGTTTCAAGAAAAAAATCATCTCCATTTTGAGTAATTTTTTCAATTGATAATAATCCCCTTGCTATTAAATCAAAGAAATTCTGAGGATAATCATTTGTTTGTAACTGATCAATATATTGTGAAGCACACAATATCTCATTACTATATCTATAACTATATTTAGCTAATAAATCTTTAATTATAGCTATTTTTCTAAAATCATTATTATTTCTCAAACAAGCAATATAAATATTTAAATTGGAAAAAGCATCGAATGGTAATATATAAGAGGGAAAATCTAAAAAAGAACTAATTTCATCAGCCACTTCATCACTTTTAGCATAATTACTTTTTTGGCGTATTTCATAATCTGCCATTAATTTGTTATATGGATATTTTTCTAATGTTTCTTTTATTTCCTCAAATTTAAACATAGTCCACCTCGGATGTGTATTATATCATTTATTATATAAATGTCAAACTGGCATAAATATATGTTTAGCATATAATATTTTAGAGGTGACATATGAAATTCGGAGACGACTTTTTTAAAAAAGTTGAAAAGAAAACAAACGTCGATAAAAATACTATTATTTCTTTAGCAGAGAAATTACAAAACGGAAATATGAAAGATGAAGGAACTTTAAGAGAGGTAATCGATACTTTGAGTAAAATGACAGGAAAAAAAGTAACTGAGGAACAAAAAGAAAAAATAATCAGTAAAATAGTAGATGATAAAGTCCCTAAAGATGTCGACAAAATGTTTTAAAGAAGTTGCTAAAAGATAATGTAAATTAATGTCAAGTAAAAGGTTTTCTGAAACACTTGACCTTTTTATTTTTGTGGGAAATATTGGAGTTAAAATAGATAAACTTAATATTGCAAAAATAAGATAATTATTGTATATTTAATTTATAGTAATGCTAGGTGTTAATTAGCAAAGAAAATTTAATAATATA
>DVHV01000023.1 GCA_018711775.1 Candidatus Onthocola stercoravium
TTATTTAAAAGTATATGTAACAGATAGTAATGGAAGAACATCAGCTGTGACATCAAAAACTCAAGCGACAACATATATAAATCCAAGTGTGACTAATGTAACTGCAAGTGATATAACAAGCGATAGTATAACTTTAAATGTAACAGCGAGTGGAGGAAGTAATAGTATTTCAAGATATTATTACTCAAGTAATAACGGTGCAAGTTGGGTAAATAGCACAAGTAGTAGTTATACATTTACAGGATTAAGTGCAGGTATTACATATAACTTTAAAGTATATGTAACTGATACAACAGGACATTCATCAAGTCAAAAAAGTGTTAGTGCTACAACTGAAGATAATACTTTAGCAAGTGTGTGTAGTAATGGTAATAATTTAGCCAGTTGTATAAAAAGTTTTTATAACAGTTATGGTTCAAATGTAACAAATATTTATTATCACAATGGCAGTTTAACAAATGGAGCCCAAGATAACTCATACAGGTATAGTGGAGCCAATCCAAATAATTATGTATGCTTTGGGACAGATGCAGCAACATGTCCAAATGATAACTTGTATCGAATTATCGGAGTATTTGGAAATCAAGTTAAGTTGATAAAACACGATTATGCAACTACTGATTTATTAGGAACAACTGGTGCATATTCCAATACATATGCAAATGCAGATTTGAATACAAGTTATTATAAAGGAAGTACAAGTACAAGTTTGATAGGAGTATATCAATGGAATAATAATACGAAAACTAATACATGGAGTGAAAGCAATTTAAATACGGTGAATTTAAATACAAATTACTTGAATAATATAGGAAGTACATGGAGTAGTAAAATAGCAGAGCATACATGGCAAGTGGGAGGAGCAACACTTGAAAATGTATCTAGTAGTCCGGTAAAAATAGCCCATACATATGAAGTAGGAGCAAATGCAGCAAATATAACATATAATGCCAAAATAGGATTAATGTATGCAAGTGATTATGGCTATGCAGCAAGCCCAGAAAACTGGAGTACAAATATGGGAAGTTTAAATAATGATACAAATAGAAATAATAACTGGATGTTTATGGGGTTATATGATTGGACAATTTCTCGCCTTTCTGACTATTCGGACCTTGTGTTCCGTGTGTACTATACCGGTCATGTGGTGAATAGCGGTGTGTACCGCGAATATGCGGTTCGCCCATCTTTCTATCTGAATTATTCGGTAACCTATGCCGGAGGCACTGGCAGTGCCAGCGACCCGATTTTAGTGAACTGACTAACGGACAGTTTTGAAAAAACATCGGTGAAACTTAATGATAAATAGGGTAAATAATTCACCTTTAGGCAAACATTTACCCTATTTTTGTGTATTGTCAATACACTATATTGAAACTAAAATGGAAGATTTGAATGGAAAAATGTTATAAATGAAATTTATGACATGCTAAAAAGGATTTTATAAAATTAATAATATAGGCGTTGTCCAAAAATAAAAGTTACAATTTGACAAAATAAAAACAACTTCGTAAACTGTTGTTAAGAATCCAAAACAGTAAGGAAGTTGTTAATATGAGTATACCACAAAAATTAGAGAAATGTTACAGAAATCAAATAGAAAATATTAAAAGTGAAAAAAATCGTGAAGCTAAAGTGAAACAAATAGGCTCTTTAGTATTAGATGTGGGTGGAAGATGTATTAGTGCTATAGCTAAAATGACTGGCCATTGTAGAAAATTCGTGAAAATGTGTTTTATCATTGTTAAAAATAATTTAGAAATAAACTATAATAAGAATAAATGTGGAAGGAAAAAAATCACAGAAAAGTATCCTCAATTAGAAGAAGATATTAGAATAATAATTAAAGAACATACTTATACTGATCCCCATTTTCAAACAGAACAATTATTTTGTAATTTAACAATTAATCAAGTAATGGATGCTTTATTAAAAATTGGAAAGTATAAAAAAGGATTTATTAGTAGAAGTTCCTTGGGAAACCTTTTAAATAAAATGGGATATAATTTAAAAAAAGTAAAGAGAAATAAGCCTCTAAAAAAAATCAAAGAAACAGATGCCATATTTGCCAATGTTAAATTAAAAAAAGAAGAAGCATTAAATGATAAAAATATAGCTCTCATATCAATTGATACAAAAGACAAAGTTGTTATTGGCCCGTATTCTAGGAAAGGAAAATCAAGACTTCTAACAGAAGCATGCGATCATGAACTAACTAATAACTGTCTTATTCCTTTTGGAATTTTAGATCTAAAAACAAATCAACCATATTTTTACAATTTTATAAATAAGCCAACAAGTGAAGCCATAGTGGATTGTATTGATGACTATTTATCTGATAAATTATGTACAAAACTTATGATTCTATTAGATAATGGACCAGATAATAGTGGTGTTAGGACATCGTTTTTAAAATCACTTGTTGATTTATCTGATAAATATCAAATAGAAATCGAATTAGTTTATTATCCACCATATCATTCTAAATATAACCCTATAGAAAGATTATGGGCAAGATTAGAGAGAATGTGGGGGATGTTACTATTAAGCAACAATATATGTAATAAAGTAATGTCTTCACTTACTTGGAAAAATGTAAAAGCAAAAGTAAAATATATTACCAAAGAATATCCAAAGGGGATCAAATACACAAAAGAAGTCATGAATAATTATGAAGGTGTTAACATTCATAGAAATAATTTGTTAAAAAAATGGAGTATTCTAATCACCCCATTAATTTAAAAATTGTAACTTTTATTTTTGGACAACGCCTATATGGATTCTTTTGACTTTAGAATCAAATTGGATATTATCAAAATTAGGATCTTTGATATGTTTAGCAATATCAGAAGCAACAGCAGATTCAGCAAGAATCATGTCCCAGATAATATGGGGTAAGATATTAAGCCCAAGTTTTTCTGAGATATGGTACAATTTCTTTAAGAAATTCACAAAATTCACTTAAACTACTTGCAAAATCTTGTTGGGTATTATACAATTTATTCATTTTCAAAACTGTCTGTAGGTAAGTCAAATTGCTTAGGGTAAAGAAATTGCTTGTCTTCGTAAGAGTAATATTGAAGTGGCGGAGTTATCAACAAAATATAAATTGGGTAGTAACTGCCTAATTTTTTCTTTTTAAAAAAAGAAAAAGTTGATATAATAAATAGGGAGGATATAATATGAAATTAGAAGGAAAAGTTGCTGTTATAACTGGAGGTTATCTTGGAGCAGGTCGTGGTATAGTTGATACTTTCTTAAAGTATGGGGCTAAGGTAATTGTGTTAGATTATAATGAAAATGTAACTAATTTAAATAATGAAAACATACTAGCGTATAATGTTGATATTAGAGATATTAAAATGGTTAGTGAGGCACTTGAAGATGCCATGAAAAAATATCAAAAAGTAGATATTTTGGTAAATAATGCGGGTGTTTGTAAACTTACACCATTTAGAGAAACTACAGATGAGGTAAGAGACTATCACTTTGATATTAATATAAAAGGGACTTGGAATGTCACAAAGGCTTGTTTAAATTATATGAGTGCTGGTGGAGCAATAGTTAATATGTCGAGTGTAACAGGACCAAATGTTGCAGATCCTGGTGAAGTTGCTTATGCTACAACTAAAGCAGCGATCTTAGGATTTACTAAATCCCTTGCTGCAGAACTTGCTAGTGATAGTATCCGAGTTAATGCCATAATGCCTGGATATATTCATACACCAATGGTTGAGGGTATGTCTAAGGATAGTAATCCAAATAATCCAGAAAGTGTAATTGATGGTATTGCTGCAGCTATACCACTTAAAAGACTTGCAACACCTTTAGAAATTGGAGAACTTGCCGCTTTCCTTGCAAGTAGCGAAGCAAGTTATATAACTGGTCAAGGTATCGTCATTGATGGCGGATCTACTTTACCAGAAACTATGACTATGGGTGTATAAAAAAAAGACGGGTAGCAAATTAACCCGTCGATTTATACTATCAAAGCATTTAATCGCTTTGATAGTTTTATTATATGTCATTATATTAATTTTATACATAAAAAAACTACATTTATTTATGCAGCTTTTTTACTTATTGTTCTAGCTTCTCTAGCACTTATGATTACTTTTTCTCCATTTATAGTTTTCTTTTGTAGATTTGGTTTTTGTTTCATCTTAGTTGCTCTTAAAGAATGCGATCTTCTATTACCACTTAAAGGTTTTTTAGTAGTTACTTTTGTAGCCATAATTCTCACTCCTTTTCGTTACTTAAAAATTTTATCATTATATTTTATGTTTGTCAATTAAATATCTGGTTAATTTGCGTATTTTATGTTAATATATAGGCATTTGGAAAGGAAAATGGAACATGTCTAAAAATAAAGAATTAAAAATATATGAATTTTTAGGTATTAAACACTTTAAAAAAATTATCATGAAATTCCATTATTTAATGTACGTCCCATTATCCTATCTTTTGCCTAAAGAAGAGCGGCAAGAATTTTATTATAATGTAAGAACTAATTATAAAATAGGTAAAGTTAGTGAACTAAAGGATATCAAAACATTTAAAAAGTATTTATATTTCAACGGTGCTATTCATAGTGTTTGTGCTTTTTTAAACTTTTTATTATTTTTTACATCTTTAAATGTTCCTGTGTTTATTATTAATCTTATTTTCTTTTTAATAAATAATTATTGTGTAATGCTTCAAAGATATAACTGCATTAGAATTGATAATATGCTTGCTAGATGTGAACATTTAGAAAGAAGACAAAAGGAACGGTTACAACAAAGTTTACAAGAAGATGAATTTGGGCAACATAATATAAATCATAAAATAATAAATTCCAAAGAAAACATCGAAAAAGAAATCTCTTTTGAAGAATTTTTAAATACGGCATCGATTAGTCAACTAAAAGAATATATGAATTATTTAAGAAATTTGCAAGAAGGTACTTTAAGTGAAACTATGCCTTTAAATAAAAATGAAATATTAGAAATGACATTAAAAAGAAAAAAAGCCTCACAAATAAGATTTATTGTCTTGGCTATCTTTGTAATTTGCTATATAATATTTTATGAGGTATGAAGTATGTATGCACCACTTAAAGTAACAACAGATTATACATTGCTTAAAAGTTTGATTAAAATTCCTGATTTAATCGGATTTTTAGTGAGCAATAATATTAGTGCTTGTGCTATATGTGATGAAAATTTATATGGTTCTCTAGATTTTTATGAATCATGTCTTAAGAATAATATAAAACCAATAATTGGTTTAAGTATTATGTTAAATAATCAAGAATTATATTTATATGCCTTGAACTATTTGGGATATAAAAATTTACTTAAAATACATACTATCAAAGAAGAAAGAGAAATTGCTATCATTGATTTAGAAAAGTATAAAAATAATATTTTGGTAATAGTTCCTTATAAAAGTAAAGAGTTATATCGCAATTTAATGTTTTATAAATATGTATATATGGGGTATAGTAATATTCCAGAAAAAAGCAATGCTAGTATTGTTACTAATAATATAGTTTATGTAAATGATTTAAGATTTTTGAAAGTAGAAGATGTTAAGTATTTAAATTATTTAGATGATTTAAGAAAAGAGGTAAGAATAGATTATTCTAATAACTATTATCAAACACCAGATTTTATAGATTTATCCAAGATAGAGGAAATTGTTGATTTAGTAGATTTGAAAATTCCTCATAATGAAAGATATATTCCGGAATATAAACCAAATATTGATGCTTATGCTTTTTTAAAAAGTCTGGCTTTAAAAGGGCTTAATAAAAGACTAAATGGACATGTGCCGGAGAGTTATTTAAATAGACTTGATTACGAGCTTAAAGTAATCAATGATATGGGCTTTGTAAATTACTTTTTGATTGTTTATGATTATGTTTTGTTTGCCAAGAAAAATGATATATTGGTTGGTCCTGGTAGAGGTTCTGCAGCAGGTTCTTTAGTAAGTTACTCTATTGGCATAACTGATATTGATCCTTTAAAATATAATTTGTTATTTGAAAGATTTTTAAATCCAGCGCGGGTTACTATGCCTGATATAGATATCGATTTTGATGCTACGAAAAGAGGATTGGTAATTGATTATGTCCGGGAAAAATATGGGCATACTAAAGTGGCTTTAGGATTAACTTTTAATACTTTAAAAAGTAAACTAGTAATAAGAGAAGTAGGAAAGTTATTAAATATCGATAGTAATTTAGTAGATAAATTTGCTCATGTAATCGATGCTTCTAAGTCTTTAAGAGTTAATTTAAATAATGAATATGTTAAAAAATATTTAAACAGTTATAAAGAATTAAGAAGGGTATATGAAATATCACTTCATCTTGAAGGATTAAAGAAAAATGTTTCTACTCATGCTGCGGGAGTAGTTATTTCGAGTGTCGATTTAGATGAAGTAATTCCAATACATATCAGTAATGGTGAACTTATTACAGGTGCTTCGATGGAATACTTAGAAAATATTGGCCTTCTTAAGATGGATTTCTTGGGACTTAAAAATTTATCGGTTATTGCCAGTATTACTAAAATGATTGGTAAAAATGTTTTAAATGGTATCGATTTAAATGATGCTAAAGTATATGAACTATTTAAATCTGCTAAGACTGATGGTATATTTCAATTTGAAACTCCAGCGATGAAATCCTTGCTTGTTAAACTGAAACCTAACTCCTTTAATGATTTAATCGCAGGTGTTGCCTTAGGTAGACCAGGACCTAAAGAACATGCAAATTCTTTTATTAAAAGAAAAAATGGGGAAGAAAAAGTAACTTATATTCATCTAGACTTAGAGAGTATATTGTCTGATACTTATGGTATTTTAATTTATCAAGAACAGATTATTGCTATTTTAGTAAAAATCGCCGGTTATAGTTTGGGAGAAGCTGATTTAATCAGAAGGGCGGTATCTAAGAAAAAGGAAGATGTCCTTGTTAGTGAAAAAGAAAAGTTTGTAAGTAGGGCAGTAACTAGAGGATATAATGAAAATATAGCAAGCGAAATATATGATTTGATAGTTAAGTTTGCCAGTTATGGTTTTAATAAATCTCACTCAGTTGCCTATGCATTAATTGCTTATCAAATGGCCTATTTAAAAACTTATTATCCAGCCCATTTCTTTACTCAACTTTTAAATGATTCAAGTAGTGATACTAAGAATACCTATTATTTTGCTTATTTAAAATCTCGAGGAATTAAATTTTTTAAACCAAGTATTAATAATACTAATTTAGACTACTTTATTGATAATAATAAGCTTTTTATGCCTTTATGGATTATTAAGAATATAAATATTGACTTAACTAAAAAAATAGTAGAAGCAAGAGGTAATGGTTATACTGATATTTTTGATTTTGCTTATAAAACTAAAGAATTTATGACTAAAGGAATAATGGAAAAACTAATTAGGGCTGGAGCCATGGATAATTTTTCATTAAATCATCAAACTTTAATCAATAATATTGATGCGGCCTTAAATTATGGGGCACTTGCTGATCCTGATGGGTTAATTCAAAAGCCTTTAATCGTCGAATATAATGAATATGAGGCAGATATTTTAAGGCGTGATGAACTAGATAGTTATGGCTTTTATATTACAAATCATCCTGCAAGTATTTATTTAGCACCAGAATATATGAAACTTTCTACGATTAAAAATTATGCTTATAAAAAAGTTAAGTGTGCTGTAATAGTAGGAAAAATAAGTAAAATTAAAACGAAGAATAATGATGATATGGCTTTTTTTACTGGTAGTGATGAAACGGGAATTGCTGATTTTACGGTTTTTCCAACAAGTTATGATTTGTTTAAAGATGTTCGGACTAATGAATTAATTATTGTTTTTGGGGAAGTGCAAAGAAGGTTTGACAAATATCAAATAATAGTTAATAATATAAAAAGAATGGGTGGGTTAAATGAATGAAGAAGTAAAAAGATTTTTTGATAGTATCGGTTTTTCGGGGGAAGGTTTTGCAGATGCTACAATCGAAAAAGTAGTATTAAAAAAAGATATTCAAAGTTTTATTGTCTATATAAAAAATAAAGAAGTTATTCCTGTTAGTAATGTTAATCAATTATTTTTGTGTGCTAGTAACGGAATAAATGGTACTAAAAAATGTGAAGTAAGACTTTTGTATGATGAAGTTTCTTTTGAAGATATTAAATCTTACTTAGATTATTTTATTGATGAAGTTATTATCCGTAGGCCTTCATTAATAGGCTTAAAAAAGACTGACATTGATATTGTCGGAGATACTTTATATTTTCATGTTTTAAATGAATTTGAAAAAAATGATTTGTTATTTGAAAGTAAAGATTTAATTAACCAAATAAAACGGTATGGTTTAGGAGATTTAAAAATAGAAATAACTATTTCTGAAGATTTACGTCATCAAGTTCAAGAAGAAATTGAACAAGATAGGGCAAGTACGGTAGTAAAAAAAGAAGAGTCTCCGATTGTTATTGGATCGCACAAAGAAGGAAATGTTGTCCAACTTAACAATATTTTGGGAGAAACTCGCAATGTCATCGTCGAAGTTTATATTTTTCAAAAGGAAGTTGTTGAACGTCAAGGAAAAAAGGGCCCAATATTCATATTAAATATGAAAGTTAGTGATAAAACTGATAGTTACTTGATGAAATTAGTACGTTTCGATGAAGAAGAGTTTGCTGAGATAAACAAAAAATTGAATGTTGGAGATTGGTATCGTGTTCATGGTAATATTGAAATGGATACTTATCTTAAACAGATGATTTTAAATGCTAAGAATATTGAAGCTATCCCATCAAAGGACATCAAAGTTAAAGATGAAGC
>DVHV01000190.1 GCA_018711775.1 Candidatus Onthocola stercoravium
ATTATTTAATATTAAAGAAGAAGTTCGTTTTTTACATGATACAAATCAAACTGAAGAAACAGATGCTATTTTGTATGATTTAAGTAATACCCCAGAAGGACGGGTATATGATAATAAAATATGGGTTCCTAATGATGTATTATATGTTAAAACATGTTGTATGTATGCAACTACTTTTGCTTCTCTTAAAAGTGTGGATGTTTTAAAAAAGGAAGTAGAAGAAATACTAGCAGAACATTATGAAGAAAGTGATGGAAAATATTACGATGCCGAAAATGATTTTACAATTTATGAATACAGTATCGAAGAAGGACAAATTATGAATTATGTAATATTTGCATACTAATAAGTATTAGGTAAAGAAGACAATTATTGAGTAAGATGAATACATCTGAAGATAAAATGAATTGAGGACTATTTTTAGTTCTTTTTCTTTTTTTTAATGGTATAATATATCTTGAGGTGAGACCTATATGGAAAATGTTACACTTTTACCAGCGGATAGATATGTAATATTTAATAAAACAATTTTAACCGATTTTGATAAAAAGGTTTTGATTACATTTTATGAACCAATTATAGGTCATTTGGGGGTTAGTCTTTATCTTACACTTTGGAATGATTTAGAAGGAATAAACCAAATATCAAGAGAACTTAATCATCATCATTTGATGAGTATTTTGAAGTGCCCATTAAATGCTATAAAGGAAGCAAGAGAAGCCTTGGAGGCTGTTGGTTTAATTAAAACTTATTTTAAATCAGGAGATATTAATAATTATATTTATGAACTTTATTCTCCACTTAGTCCAACAGAATTTTTGAATCATCCTATTTTAAATGTTGTGCTTTATGATAATATTGGTGATTCAGAATATGAATATTTGAAAAAACTATATCAAAAGCTTAAAATTGATACTAAAGATTATACTGATGTTTCCAAAAAAATTGATGAAGTTTATGTATCTCAATCAGATATTCCAGTATTTGAAAGTATTGAAAGAAGTGTAAATGATATTTCGTGCAATGATCAAGTTGATTTTGACTTAATTATTTCTTCAATTCCTAAGGGTATAATAAATGAAAGGGCTTTTAATAAAAAAACAAAAGAACTTATTAATCAACTAGCCTTTATTTATAAAATTGATTCATTAAAGATGATGGAACTTATTAGAAGTGTTTTAAATGAATATGGAATGATTGATAAAACAGCATTGAGACAAGCCTCACGCAAGATGTATCAATTTAATAATGGGGCTTTACCTACACTTATATATCGTAGTCAACCGGAATATTTAAAAACGCCAGTGGGAGATAATTCAATGCGCGGTAAAATCATTAGAGCGTTTGAAAGTATCAATCCAGTAGATTTTTTAAGGAATAAGTATCGAGGTGTAAAACCAACAACTGCAGATATTAAAATAATTGAAATGCTTGTTATCGATTTGGAAATGCCTCCGGCAGTGGTAAATGTTTTATTAGATTATGTTTTGCGTAAGAATAATAATCGATTGTCTCGAGCTTATATTGAAACAATTGCTGGTCAATGGAAAAGAGCAGGATTAAAAAATGCTAGTGAAGCAATGGACTTTGCAGAAAAAGAAAATAATAAATTAACTAAAAAATTATCTAATAAAGAACATACTTCAAATGAACCTGTTTGGTTTAATAAAGATAATCAAAAACAAGAATTGACGGTTGAAGAACAACAAGAAATGGAAAATTTGTTTAAGGAGTTTAAATAATGGAACAAGTTAAGATGACTTTGAGTGAAAAAATAGATAAAGAATTAGAAAGTAATTTACAAAAATCAATGGAAGATAAAGACTTTTGTACTTTGGTTAAAAGACTCAAAATAAGTAAGAATCTTGCCAAAAAAAATAATTCTCAATTACAGGATACTTGTAGTGAACTAAAAAATTGTAGTACTTGTAAAGGATTATTTATGTGTAAAAATCGTGTAAGTGGTCATGTTTTATATCCAAGTGTTGAAGAAGAAAGTATCAAATTTATTTATACACCATGTAAATATCAAAAATTACAAGATAAGGCAGAAGCAGAAAAAATGGATAGTTTGAATGAACTAAAACATGCCCGAATGAAAGATATTGATCCATCTGATAAAAATAGATTAGATGTAATTAGATGGCTTAAGACTTATTATGATAAATATGAAAAAGTAAATACTTTAAAAGGACTTTATTTACATGGATCATTTGGTTCAGGAAAAACATTTTTGATTGCAGCATTGTTAAATGAATTAGAAATTAAGAAAAATGCTCAGATAGAAATAGTTTATTTTCCTGAATTACTTCGTAACATGAAAGAAGATTTTAGTTTAGTAGAAGATAAATTAAAATACTTACAAAATGTTGACATTTTACTTTTAGATGACATTGGTGCAGAAAATGTAACTGTTTGGGGTAGAGATGAAATTCTAGGGACAATTTTACAATATCGTATGAATAATAAACTTACGACATTCTTTACTTCTAATTTAAATATTCAAGAATTAGAAACCCATTTATCGATTACTAAAAATAGCGAAGATAAAGTAAAGAGTAGAAGGATAATTGAAAGAATAAAGCAACTTACTGATGATTTAGAATTAATTAGTGAAAATAGAAGAAAATGACGAATTTTGTATTTCAAAAAAATATTTAATATCTTCCTTTAATTATAATTTTGTGGTATTATTTTAATATAAGGGTGTGATGATATGGCTTTAGAACCATTATTAAAAGATGAAGAAGAAAAAATAGTTTTTGCTAGCAATAATAAACTATCAGAAAAAAATAAAAATGGTGGATTAAAATCCTGTTTGAATAAACCAGTCATTTTAACGGTTATTTTGACGTTAATTGTATTTTATTTTTTTGGTAGAACTGCATATGGATTTTATATAGGTTTTAAATATTATGATTTAAGATTTGCTAGTAATATAGTATCTATTGTAAATTTAGATGATATTACAAATATTTTATAATTTTAAATTTACTCATTAGTAATACTAAATATTTGTTTAAACAGCAATTTGAATTCATTATTTAGATAGATAGTTTTATAAATGCTATCTATTCTTTTTATTGTTGATTTTACTTTTATTAAAAATCCATCTTTATAATATGTAATTATGATTGGACTTTGACAGTAATAAGCCTCAATTATTTTTTCTTCTAATTCTTTTTGTTCTTCTTCACTAATTTGAGGTTTTTCTATTTTAGATTTTTCTATAATTAGTGAGTTAACGATTGCTCTTCCATTCATAAGAGAGTTAAATGGAGCCCATTTTTTCATGCCCCGATCTTTATTCATGGTGACCTCCAATTTTGGTATTTCTTTCGATAGCAGTAGAATCTTCAAGTAAATTTGAGGCCTTTATTAAACTGTTCTTACCAAATTTTTCTTTTATTTCATCGATTGCTTCATTAATTTTATCTTCTTTTTGAATGCTTGAGTATTCTTCAAATAAATTTAATTGTACTCCTTGTTTAGAAATTAATCCGCCGCAGGAAATACTTACTTTTCTAATAGGTAAGTAATTATAATATCTATCAAAGATAATATTACAATATTTATTAATTTCTTTAGTTGAATCAGTTGGAGCATCAAGTTTTAAAGAGTGATAAAAACCACTATTAATTTCTTTAGAATAGCTTATACCTAAACCAATTACAGTAGTTTGTTTATTATTTGCTCTAAGTCTTGCTGTAAGTAGTTCAACCATTTCTGAAATTATCAATCTGATATTTGTTTCATTATAGTCTTTAAATAGCACTTGGGAATGACTATAAGATTTATCTTTGGCCTCTATTTTATAATCAGCAATGTGACTTAAGTCGATACCATTAGCATGATTCCACAGTTCTTCACCCATAACTCCAAATTTATCTTTTAATTTGTTTATATCATATTTGGCTAAATCTCCGATAGTGTAGATATTTAAAATGTTTAAATTCTTTTCCATCCTTTTGCCGATTCCCCACATTTTAGAAAGGGGAGTAATAGGCCATAATTTTTCAGAAATATCTTTATAAGTCCATTTGGCAATACCATTTTTGTATTTTTTAGCTTCCACATCCATAGCCACTTTAGCCAGCAAAAGATTAGGTCCGATTCCACAAGTTGCAGTAAGACCAGTTTGTTCTTGAATTTTTTCAAGAATTTCTTCAGCTAGTTCATAATCAGTTTTTTTATATAATTTTAAATAATCAGTTACATCTAAAAAACATTCATCAATTGAATAAACATGTAAATCAGCCTCAGCGACATAATCTAGATAAATACCTACAACTTCTTTGCTTTTTTTAATATATAGTTTCATCCGGGGAGGAACAATGGTGTATTTTATATTCTTGGGAATATCATAAAGTCTAGTTCTTGATGCTACTCCTTGAGCCTTTAAATAAGGAGTAACTGCTAAAGTAATAGCGCCATTACCTTGCTTAGGGTTGGCAACAACTAAAGGAACTTTAAAAGGATCTAAACCTCTTTCAATACATTCGCAAGAGGCAAAGAAACTCTTTAAGTCGATACACATAATATTTCTTTCTGGATATAATTTTTCCATAATTTACCTCCGAACCTTTGTTCATGATTAAATTATAAAACAAATATATAATATTAGCAATTCCTATTTTTGGTATTAATTCTTAAGCCATTGATAATGCTATCACTAATTATTCTATCAAAAGATTAATTTTTTATTTCTTTTCTTAAATCTCTATTACTTGGTTAATGTAGTATAAGCATATAGCGTTTCACTATTGTCTTGTAATTCACGAACTTTCTTATAATTTCATTATTCCTAATTAAATTTTCAAATACCACTGAATTTGACTGTTATGAAATATATTTTTAAACAATACCTAATTATTTAATTGCCAAAAAATAAAATTACAATAGTCTTAACCACCTGTGGTTAATTATTTTTCCATACAATTTGTTATACTTAATTTAAAGTATGTGACATAGTTTGACAAAAATCTTGTATGCAATATGCTAACATTAATATGGAGATGATTGTAGAATGGACAGAAAAAGAAATATAATAATCATAAGTAGTTTAATAATACTATTTTTTCTAGTTGCTTTAATTAATTTGTTTTATGTTAACAAATCTCAAGAAGTTTATGAAAATGAAAAAAGTAATAATTATATTTCAGAAAACATTTTAACGATGATGTATGAAACCGCAGAAGGAAGTGGAGAATATGTTGTTGCAAGTGATACGACCTGGCCGCAGGATGGTTATACTTTTAATGAACAACTATCTAGTTGTGAAAATGGAGGCACGCTTACTTGGGATGATGAGAATAAAAGAGTAATAATGCAAACTAATACTTCAGATAAATGCTATGTTTATTTTGATGTTGAAGTTCCATGTACAAACTATATGAACGTCGGGGATAGTATAACTTTAGTAGGAAACAACTGTGGGCCTGGAACAATTGGCGGTAGTGGATGTTCTCCGACATATCATACCGAAAATTTTGTATATGGTTCTTATATTTTGGATTATGAAACAAGTGGTTTATATGAAAATTTTCCTTATGTTTTAGAATCATACTACACATTACATTCTGTACCTGGATATACAAATTATGTAATGAATCAAGAATATGGTTTATATAATAATTCATATGTATTGTACACCCAACAAAGCGCTGATGAATTTTTTTATAGTTACAAATTATCTTCTGACAAAAACTATTGTGATATATGCATTAATGGATATACCGAAACGGTTGTCGATTGCAATACAGAAAACTGGTGGGTAAATAATGGCGAATAACTAAAAATCTTTTTTCCAAAACTCTTCAATTTTATGTTATACTTATCTTAGAATAGGTGTGATAAAATGTTTGGAAAAGTACTTAGGATAGACAATAACGAACTAACAATCGAGAATTTAGGAAAAAAAGCCTTATCAAGTTTAATGAACGTTCATGTGGTTTTTGAAGACGAAACAAGAAAAATTATTGGTGAAATAATTTTCATAGATGAGACAGTTATAAAGATATTATTAGTTGGTGAAATAGTTAATAATACATTTATCTCTGGAGTCATAAAAAAGCCTAGTGGTATTACTAATATTAGAATAGTTACATTTCCAGAATTGGAACTTATTTTTGGCAAAAATCAATTAAATAAGGATAATTTACTTTTAGGTAGATCTGCAATTTATAACAATTTAAATATTTCTGTCCCTTTAAATAGTTTCTTTGCTAACCATAGTGCCATTATTGGAAATACTGGAAGTGGTAAATCTTGTGGACTTGCTAGAATTTTACAAAACTTATTTTTAGTAAATCCCCAAAAACCAGTTAATGCTCACATAGTTTTATTTGATGCTTATGGTGAATATGTTAATGCTTTTCAAGAACTTAACAGTAACGGATTTAAAACTATCAATTATACTACGAAAATAGAAAAAGAGGGTGAAAGACAACTTTCTTTTCCGGCTTATTTTTTGGATGTTGATGATTTAGCAATCCTTTTGCAAGTGCAAAGTAGTGAACAAATTCCTGTTCTAACTAAGGCTTTAAAATTGGTTACAATTTTTAAAAGTAATAATCCTTTAATGAAAGAATATAAAAACGATATCATTGCTAATTGCCTACTTGACATACTTACCAGTGGACGTTCATCCAGCCATATAAGAGACCAAATAATTGCAGTTTTATCTCACTATAATACGGAAACCTTAAATCTTGATGCTATAATTCATCAACCAGGTTATGACAGAACTTTCCGTCAATGTTTGCTTATTGATGAACAAGGCAAAATGAATGCCATTTTTGAAGTAGTGAAATTTCTACAAAATTTTGAAAAAGTTAATCTAGATAATCTTAAAGTAACTACTGATTTTGCTTATACATTAGATGACTTGTATTATGCCTTAGAATTTGCTTTAATTAGTGAAGGAGTAATCAACAGTAATACCTCTTATGAACAAAATAATATTTTAAAAAATAGGTTACAATCTATAATAAATAGTAATGAAAAAGAGATATTTAAATTTGATGAGTATATATCTAAAGAAACATTTGTAGAAACAATGTTTAATGGAGTTCAACTTATAAATATTAATCTAGATAACTTAGATGATAGATTTGCTAAGATTATTACAAAACTTTATTCCAAACTATTATTTAATTATACTACAAGTAGAAATCCCCGAGGTAAATTCTCGGTAAATATAGTGCTAGAAGAAGCCCATCGTTATGTTCAAAACGATAATGACATTAATATAATAGGTTATAATATCTTTGATAGAATTACTAAAGAAGGAAGAAAATATGGAACTCTTCTTACATTTATCACCCAAAGGCCTAGTGAACTTTCAACTACAGCCTTATCACAATGTGCCAATTATATAGTGTTTAGAGTATTTCATCCGGAAGACTTAAATATTGTAAGAAGTATGAGTACTAATGTCTCATCAGAAACATTAGAACAAATTAAAGGACTTAACCCTGGGACAGCATTTTGTTTTGGAACAGGCTTTAAGATTCCAACTTTAGTAATGTTTACGTTGCCAAGACCACTTCCAGAAAGTACGAGTCTAAAAATAAGTGAGTTATGGTATTAAGGAGGATAAAAAATGATTGAAGTTAGTTTAAAATCGAGTGATTTAGTTTACTTATCTTGTTCTATTCATGAAGTAGCCAATCCTAAAGCAGTAGTTCAAATAATTCCTGGAATAAAAGAGCATAAATCTCGTTATAATGACTTAATTTTGGAACTTAACAATGCTGGATTCAATGTTTTTATTAGTGACATAAGAGGACATGGTCGAAGCATCAATGGTAATTATCCGCTAGGATATATTGATGATTATCAAAAATTAATCGAAGATCAAAATATTTTAAATGATTATTTACGCAATAGATATCCTGGTTTACCTGTTTATATGCTTGGTGATTCTCTAGGTGCTGAAATTGCTCTGGGATTTATTCAAAAATATGATTTTAAAATTCAAAAATTATTATTATGTAGTCCGTTTAAACATGATAAAAGTTGCGAAATTTGGATTACAACTACGAGACTAATCTTAAAATTTCAAAAAGGCAATAAAGTAAACAAAATGTTACAAGGAGCTTGGGGTAACATCCAACTAGAAAAACTAGTAAAAGATTTAAATGAGAAAGAGAGAATAAAAAATGATTCTCTGTGTAATTTTGATTACACTAATATGGCAATTGGTAATGTCTTATTATTAAATAAGGATATTCAAACTCATAATAAATATCAAGGAACTAATAAAAATTTACCAATAATGATTCTATTCGGAGCCTTGGATGAATTAACTGGTGGTAGGGAAGGTATCAAAGGTCTTATATCTTTATTAAATAAATCCGGCTATATGATGATTGGTAATTTAGAGTATGCTAATATGATGCATAAGATATTATTTGAAACAGGAAAGAAATTAGTTTATAGTGATATTATAAAATATTTCACAAATTGAAATTATATGTAGTATATAATTAATAATAGTGATATAATTTAAATGAAGTTGAAAATGGAGTTTGCGTATGATAAGTGTTGAGGTTTTAGAATTTTGTGAGGATAATGCTATAAGTATAGAAAAGTTTTTACATGATAACTTTAGTTTGGAAAGTTATATTCCTAAAAGGAATTCCAAAAATAGAAGATGGCGGATTAAACATAATGAGATTGCTGGATGGTACAATGTTATTCCGGTTTCAATTATGTTTGCTCATCGTTATAAACATCTTGTATTGACCGGAAAATTGGTTATTGTGCGAGATGATTATGGTAAGTATACGGCATATATTAATCCGAGAATTATTCAAGAGTCTCAACAATTAGGAGAATTGCAAACTATGTTACAACAAATCGAAGAAGAACCAGAATCATTTGATAATGTTCTAAAAATGGTTGAAACAAAAAGGCAATTAGTTGAAAAAATCAATGACCTTGAAGAAAACATTCGAATCATTAAACATTTTAACGGTGAAGAATCTTTAGAATATACTATGGGAATTATAAATTTATTGTCAGAAAACGAAGGTGTTTCAAGAAGAAGAGAAAGACTTGAAAAAAAAGATAGTATGTGATAATATAAGTTTTGTAAATCGTTGATGGAAGACACGACTTTTAATAATGTTTTTCTAGAGAGTTAGTGGTTGGTGGAAACTAATAAAATGTATTAAAGGTTACTACTTCTTGAGAGAGTTAATAAACTCCGGAATTTCCGTTATAAAAAATTAAGTTAATAAAGGGATGGTACCGTCGCAAGACTCCTTGGTATCATCTCTTTTTTTGAAAAAAAGAAAGGAAGGTTATGACTTTAGAAGAAAAAGAATATCAAGATAAGATAATTGAACTGCAAATGCAAATAGCATTTTTACGAGGAAAAGATGGCGAACGATTACACGATAAAAAATTAAATAGACTTCAACAAGAATTAATTCAGACTAAAAGAGAATATATTAAATATAGATTGAAGTTAGAGGAAAGGAATTGATAAAATGATAAATTTTAAAGAAGATAAAGATTTAAATGTACTTAATCATAGTTGTGCCCATTTACTTGCTCAAGCGGTAAAACATTTATATCCGCATGCTTTGTTTTGGGTAGGACCAGTTATTGATGAAGGATTTTATTACGATATCGATTTAGGTGATGATGTAATTAAAGAAGAAGATTTACCTAAAATTGAGAAAGAAATGAAAAAAATTGCTAAAGATGGTAAAAGAATAGTTAGACAAGAGCTTTCAAGAGAAGAAGCTTTGGAAAAATTTAAGGATGATCCATATAAAATTGATTTAATCAACAATATGAGTGATGATACTGTTATTTCTTGTTATACCCAAGGAGATTTTACTGATCTTTGTCGTGGGCCTCATGTCGATACTGTTAAGGAACTTAAGCATTTCAAGTTGCTTAAAGTAAGTGGAGCATACTGGAAAGGGGATGCTAACAATAAGATGCTTCAAAGAATTTATGGTGTTTGTTTTAAGACTGAAGAAGATTTAAACAATCACTTAAATTTCTTAGAAGAAGCGAAGAAACGTGACCATAAAAAATTAGGTAAGGAACTAGATTTATTCATGATTAGTGAATATGGTCCAGGTTTTCCATTTTTCTTACATAATGGTATGATTATCCGTAATGAACTAGAAAATTTCTGGTATAAAGAACATACTAAAGAAGGATATGAATTTATTAAAACTCCAATTATGTTAAATAAAGATTTATGGGAATTATCAGGACACTGGTTTAATTATCGCGAAAATATGTATACTAGTGAAATTGATGAAAAAGTATTTGCTATTAAACCAATGAATTGTCCTGGTGGAATGCTTGTTTATAAAAATAGTCTACATTCTTATAAAGATTTACCACTTCGTATCGGCGAACTTGGTCAAGTACATAGACATGAAGCAAGTGGAGCATTAAATGGTCTATTTAGAGTTAGAACATTTACGCAAGATGATGCTCATATATTTATGAGAGAAGACCAAATCGAAGAAGAAGTTATAAGACTTATCAATTTTATTGATCGAATTTATTCGGTATTTGGTTTAACTTATGATATTGAACTATCTACTAGACCAGAAGAAAAATACATCGGAGATATTGCTATTTGGGATAGAAGCGAAGCAGCCCTTAAAGATGCTTGTGAAAAATCTGGACACTCTTGTAAAATCAATCCAGGGGATGGAGCATTCTACGGACCAAAACTAGATTTCCATATTAGAGATTCTTTAGGTCGTGTTTGGCAATGTGGTACAATTCAACTTGATATGAATTTGCCAGAAAGATTTGATTTAACATATATCGATTCTGATGGCTCTAAGAAAAGACCAGTAATGCTTCACAGAGTTATTTATGGTTCTATTGAAAGATTTATTGGTATTTTGATTGAACACTATGCTGGTGCTTTTCCACTTTGGTTATCTCCAGTCCAAGTAAATATTATCCCAGTAAGTAATGAACATCATCTAGATTATGCTCAAAAACTTGCCGAACAATTAGATAGCGCTGGTATAAGAGTTAAAATTGATGATAGAGATGAAAAAATGGGATATAAGATGCGTGAAAGTCAAACTAAAAAGATACCACTTACTTTAGTTCTTGGAGATAAAGAAGTAGAAAATGATAGTGTAAGTTATCGTGAATTTGGTAAACAAGAAACAACTACAGTATCTAGTAAAGAATTTATAAATTTAGTTACTAAATGTATCGAAGATAAGGAATATAACATTTAAGTGCTAGATAAAATTATTAAAGATAATATAGTTTTAGAAAAGTTTTCTGAAAATAATATAATCCACTTAGGAGTTGCTAAAAGATTTAAAGAAGATCCGGTAATTAAAAAATTCTTTAGTGAATGGGAACAAATTACCAGATTATCAATTAATGATGATACAAATACATTTTATTCCTATGTTATATTTGATGAAAGACCAATAGGAATATGTACAATTACTTTTAATAGTGATGATATATGCGTATTTTCTCAAGGCTTTTTAAGTGAATTCCGTGGTATGGGTTATGCCAAAATAGTTAGAGACCTAGTTAAAGAAAACTTATTCAACCAAGGTGTAAGAATTATAAAAGGGTATATCAAAAAAGATAATATGAGTAGTATCAAAAGTATTACTAAAACTAATGAAAACATCATAGAAGTTCTAGGAACTGATTTATTAGAAGTTCAATATACGCAAGATAGAAAAAGGTAAATTTGCTTTTTTCTATTTTTTTTGATAGAATATTCTCCGATTTCAAAGGGGGATTCTAATGAAGGTTATTAATATAACTAAAAGACAACTCAGGAAAATGCTACCACTTAATCTTAGTAGAAGTATCATTAATAAAGAAGGTAAATTATATATACGTGATTATAAGCAAAAATATGGCCATTTCCAAGATTTATTAAAAATCTATAATAATCAAAGTGAATCTTATATTGCGGATAAGGTAGCAGTTATTACTAAACTTATCGCTACATTTGAATCTCTTGATATGCCTGAATTAGTTACTCCAACATCATTAGTATCACTAGATGGTGAAATCTCCGGATTTGCTATGCCATTTATTGAAGACAACACTAATCTGGCATTATTATTGAATAATCCCAAAGTTACTTTAAGCCAAAAGATAAAACTTTTAAAAGAAATATTAAATATATTAATTAAAGTACAAGATTCTCATGAATTAGATGGTAAATTTTTTCTAGGTGATATACATGAGGCTAACTTTATTTGGGATATAACCGAACAAACAGTTAGAGCAGTTGATATGGATAGTTCTTATTTCAGCGGCGGATTTATTTCAGTTTCTAAAGTTACAACCTTCAATTATCTTCTCGAAGGATTTCCCAATAAATATATATTAGATGATGAAAGTGGCAAATTTATTCCCAACAAAGATATTACTAGTGTATCATTTATTTATATGCTATTAAATGTATTAAGTGGTTGTAATGATTCTCATCGTTGGAGTTACAATGAATTTTACAATTATTTAAGTTTCTTAGAGAAAAAAGGACTTTCTAAAGAATTATTAGATATTATTGCCAATTTATATACAGCAGGAAATATAGATATTTATAATCCTGAATTATTAGATGGAATAGATAAAAACAAAGATTATACAATGACTTTGGCTAGAATACATAAATCAAATGGTGGATATTACCAAAACGAAAAATAGATACTGTTAGTGTTTAATACATTAACTTTTTTTTAATCATCTAAATTCTTAAATAAATCTGAATCATAAAAATCTTTCATTTCAATTTTCAAAGTTTTACAAATTTTATAAATAACATATGAACTAGGATTATCTCTTTTTTCATTTATCATATCATTAAATGTTGCTGGTGGTACAGTAGACATTTCAGCAAGTTTATTAGGAGTATAACCATATTTATTGCATAATTCAATAATTCTTCTGCTTGTTGCTTCTTTTAATTTCAATATAATCACCTCTTAGGGTAAATTTTATCGTCTATTGCTTAAATTTTATTCCGGATATCCGTTGACTTTGGCTGTTGGCTATTATATACTTAATTTAATAATAGAGGAGATGTAGTAGTGAAAAATAAGAAAAATACTATTCTAATGGCTATTGCAGCCGTTACTTTAATTACTATGGTACTTGGAGCAACCTATGCTTACTTTTTTATGCAAGGCAATCGGGGAGCCAATATTGATACTAATATCATAACAGGTACAACAGACCTTTTATCATTTAAGTTTGGTGATGAAATAAATATTCAAGCCAATCAAGATAATTTTGGTGCGGGTATGGGTAACTTATCAGATAGCACGACTGGTACTGCTCTACTTAGAGCGGGTGATACCACAAATAATGTAGATGCTACATATAATATATATCTTATTATTGAATCAAATGATTTTATTTATACAACAAGTGATGGTACACCAGAGATATTACTTAATGTAACAGATCCAAATGGAAACAGAGTAGAAAATATAACAGGATTAGTCTACTATGAAGATGGTTTTGATATAACAACAAGAACTGGTGGTTTCCTACTTGTTCCTGATTATGAAATAAGTGCAACCAATACAACTGAAACAATCCAAGATTGGAATATTGAAGTAACATTAGTTAATTTAGATACAGACCAACAAGCAAATACAAATAAAACATTAACAGGAAAACTATATATTACTCAAGATAAAATGAGTAGTTATGAATTAGCAGAAATAAATAATATAGAATCAACAACGACCTATAATAGTATAACAGTAACACCTGATGTAAAAGTAGGTAGTGGAAGTATTGATAAATACTATTATGGAATAGAAGAAGTAAGTAATACAAGAAGTATAGATACAGTAGAATTTATAGAAAGTAATGAAGCAAATTATGAATTTACCAATTTAAAATCAAATACTGAATATAAAGTATATAGTTATGTAGTAGATACTAATGATATCAAATCAAATGTCTATGAAACAAATGTAACAACAAATGAATATGTAAATCCAACAGTTGATAATGTAACACATAGTGTTACATTAAATAGTATCACAGTAAATGTAACAGCAAGTGGTGGAAGTAATAATGTAAGTAAATACATGTATAAGATAAATGATAATGAATGGGTAGAAACAGAAACTAACTCTTATACATTTACTAATTTAACAGATACAACAGAATATGATATAAAAATAAAAGTAGTAGATAGTGAGAATCATGAATCAACAGAATATTATGAAGCAATAACAACCGAAGTATATATATTACCAGTAGTAACAAGTGTAAATGCAAGTGCAACATGGAATAGTATAACCTTAGCACCAAGTGGAACAAATGGAACAAATAATATAGTAAGATATGAATATTCAATCAATGGTGGTGCATATCAAACAAGTAATGTATTTAGTAATTTAAGTGAAAACACTAATTATACTATCAAAGTTAAAGCCATAGATAGTATTGGTAGAGAATCAAATGTTTATGAAACAACAGTAAAAACAGATACATATAAATTACCAACGATTAGTATAAGTTCATCAGCAACAACAAATAGTATAACGGTAAGTGTAAATGCTACACCTGGAGATGGTAGCATAGTAAGTTATCATTATTCAAGGGATAATGGAAGTAATTATACAACTTCATCAAGTAATACTCATACCTTTAGTGGACTTACAAGTGGAGCAACATATTATTTAAAAGTATATGTAACAGATAGTAAT
>DVHV01000191.1 GCA_018711775.1 Candidatus Onthocola stercoravium
CAAAAGCAAAAAGAAAAAGCCAAAAAAGTTATTTCTGAAAAAAAAGAAAAAAACAAGTCTAAGAAAAAATAACGACTTGTTTTTTCTATGGTAACAACAACTTTTGACCAATCGATAATACTGTTGTTGATAAATTGTTAAGTTCTGTAATTGCTGAAACAGTTGTTCCAAATTCTCTTGCAATACTATAAAGACTATCTCCACTTTTTACTGTGTATGTTATATGCTCTGAATCATCCCCAGGAATTTTTAAGGTTTGACCTATACTTAAGGTATTACTAGTTAAATTATTAAGTTTTTTTATTTCATCTACCGTTGTATTATATTTGTTAGCAATAGCATATAACGTGTCTCCTGATTTTACAGTATATGTATTAGTAGTTGTATTAGTTTGTGAAGGTATTTTTAAAACTTGACCGATACTTAAAGTATTACTAGTTAAATTATTTAATGATTTTATCTTATCAACAGTTGTATTATACTTGTTTGCTATTCCATATAGAGTATCTCCACTTTTTACTGTATATGTATTTGTATTGGTTTCTTCATTTTCAGTTGGAACTTTTAATATTTGTCCAACTGCTAATGAATCCGTTGTTAAGTTGTTGATAGATTTTAAGTTATCAACAGTTGTTCCATATTTTTGAGCAATAGCATATAACGTATCTCCTGATTTTACAATATATTCACCAGTAGTAACATCTGTTTCTTTAGAAGGAATATATAAATTTTGACCAACACTAAGTAAATTACTTGTTAAATTATTTGCTTGTTTTAATTCATCTACAGAAATACCAAACTTTTTAGATATACTCCATAGACTATCTCCACTTTTTACTGTATAGTAATTTGAACCTGCTGGGGCTTGATAAGTACCTCCAGCATACTCAACAATTGCCTTAGTTACTGCTTCCGCCAAATCCTCCCAATTATTTTTAATTTGACTCACATCATCACCAGTAGAATCTGCAAACCCATATTCAACAATTACCGTTTCATTATTCGGAGTATCTCGCATTATATAATAATAGTCTTTCGCAGGATTACTAGGTAATCTTCTCTGATAATACTTTCTTACGTTTTGTCCTGCTGTTTCTAACTCTTTAGCAATCTTTGATGAAAATGCATCACTATTACGAAGAGCATATATTACTTCAGCACCATCACCACCTCGCGATGGTCAAAGTGTAATTAATTATTATCGAAAATTACTTCTTCTAATTCTTTATAAACATTCATATCTTTTGTTATATATGAAGCTAAATTTCTTTTAAAAACTTCTGGATTTAAACTACCTTTTATATTGCAACAACTCTTTATTGCTGATGTTTGGTCTTTTAAATTATCGTTATTTATATCTTTAACAATGCTATTATATTTCTCTAGATTAAATTCCAAATTATTCCCTAAACAATATGCTTCCAATACTTCTTTATCATATAAATAATTCTCAATTTCAAATCTCTTCAGTACTCTATGATTTTTAGGATTGTTTTCTAAATATAGTTCTCTATCTTTTAAACTGGTCATTTTGCCTGAAGCCATATCACGATCTTTTAAAACTAAAATTTGAAGTTCTGAAAAAACTTTAGATAATATCAAAATCGCAATATCACTTCTTTGATCTAGTTCAGTATTTCCTCCACTAGAAATAAATAATACCTCTGGGTACTGTTGAGAGAAAATTGTATTATAAACATGTGCATCTAATCCGCCATCTGAACCATCTTTTTTTGGTTTATCTTGGCCCTCACAATATATTATAGTTTTAGGACATATTAACTTTGACAAATCATCAAGAGCAGTTGAAAAAAGATTTTGCCATTGAGAATGACTAAACTGTGCTGGAGTTAATACATATTCTTTAGAGGCCCACATATTTTCCTTTTTAAATTCTATTATTTGGCTTATGTCTTTTAATTCAACTTGAAGAGCTCTTAAAAAACCAATGCTATGAGTTGCAATCCAAATTTGACAATTTTTAGGTATCATTTTATTTATTTCTATAAGTAGCGCTCTCTGTATAGATGTATTTAAATGTAATTCAGGTTCATCTATAATATATATCGTATCATTATAAGCATCTTTTCTTAAGTATAAGTCTAACAATATATCAACTACTTCTTTTTCTCCCGCAGATAAAACATTATAATCAAATTCAATATCCGAATCGTTCTTTTTAAAATATAATGTTCCTTTATCCGATTCTACACTACCCATACTAGATATTTCTAAATCCAAACACTTTTTTAATGATTCATTCAATTCGCCAATAATGTGATTTCTTGCCTCACTTGGTCTTAAATCTTTTTGATTTAAATAATCATTATATTTTGCTAGTAATCTTTTATAATCCTCAGTTATTCTTTGATCCAAATCAGATGCTGTAGAAGCTCCATAATTATTTTTTGTTATATCATCAATTGCTGTTGTTTGTTTTAATTTTAAATCTGAATTATATCTAAAAGAACTTCTAAAACTAAAGATAGTATTTCCTTTTCCTATCTTTTTTAATTCACGAAGTACACTATTAAAAGTTCCTGTAGTAAAATCAATTTTAATTTTACCATTAGTAAAATTATATCCAGGGTCTTGACATAAAGAGTGATAATGATAATCTTTAGAATTAATATTACGTCCAATATTTTGTATTCCACTTCTATTTAAATATAGCATGGAGTCAAAAACACTACTTTTTCCACACCCATTTGGTCCAACTAATGCTACAATTCTTTTGGGATTTTCTCCCAAATCTATAGTTAAGTCGTGAAATCTTTTATAATCTTTCATTTGAATTTTTTTTATGTACATACTTTTAATCCCCCTACTACAATAATTCTAAATATTTCTTTAACATTTCAACTTCTAACTTAGTAACTAACTTAACAAAATCTGTATAATTACCAGTTGTATGTGCCTTATCTAATGCTTCATAATACTTTAATCTTGATTCTTTTTTTATAATTACAGGATTATATCCACTATTCATTAAATCTAAATTCATAAGTAATCTTGATGTTCTTCCATTACCATCAACAAATGGATGTATTTTAACTAATTCCCCATGTAATAATGCTGCTTTAATTATTGGATGATATTGATTCCAAGTATTATAATTAAGTATTAATTTTTCCATTAATTCAGGAATTTTAACATAATCTGGTGGAGTATGAGTGGCACCTTTTATAGTTACATTTTCTTTTCTATATCTTCCAGCATTTTCATTATCTATTTCCTTTAAAATTAACTGATGAATATTTTTTATATTCCATTCGGTTATTGGATTTTTATCCTTTACTAAATCATCTAAATATAAAATAGCTTTCTCATGATTAATTGCTTCTAAATGTTCTTTAATAGACTTTCCACCTACAGTAATACCTTCTAAAACAACTTGTGTCTCTCTTAATGTTAAAGTATTACCTTCAATCCCATTGCTATTATAAGTCCATTCTAAATTAATAGATTCTTTTAAAGATTTCAAAGTTTCTTTTGGTATTGGTCTTTTACTATCTAATTCTTTTTTTAAACTATCTACTTCCTCAAAATAATTATCTCCTAAATCAATAATAAATTTATTATCATCTGGTTTAATTATTCTTTTATCAACAGGTTTATCAGCGTCAATTGGTATATTCCAACTATTACCTACTTTAACAGCACCTTCAATTCTACCATCTTGTAATAATTGTCT
>DVHV01000192.1 GCA_018711775.1 Candidatus Onthocola stercoravium
ACAAGAAGTGCAGAAACAGTAGAATATGTAGAAAGTGATTCAGCAAATTATGAATTTACTAATCTAAAATCTAACACAGAATATACAATATATAGTTATGTAGTAGATGAAAATAAGATAAAATCAAATGTATATTCAACCAATGTAACAACGAGTGAATATGAAGTACCAGTAATAAATGGTGTAAGTCATGAAGTAACATTAAATAGTATTTCTTTAACAGTAGATGCAAGTAATGGAAGCAACGAAATAGTTAAATATATGTATAGTAAAGATAATGGAGCAAGTTGGGAAGAAAGTACAAGTAATACACATACATTTACTAATTTAACTGATTCAACAGAATATAATATCAAAGTAAAAGTGGTGGACAGTGAGGGAGCAGAATCAACAGAATATTATGAAGCAATAACAACGGAAGTATATATCTTACCAACTGTAACAAGTGTAGATGCAACAACCACATGGAATAGTATAACATTGACACCAACTGGAACAGATGGAACAAATACAATAGACCACTATGAATATTCAATAAATAATGGAGCATATCAAACAAGTAATGTATTTAATAGTTTGAGTGAAAATACTGATTACACAATAAAGGTAAAAGCAATAGATAGTATAGGAAGAGAATCAAATGTATATGAAACAACAGTAAGAACAGATACATATAAACTTCCTAAAATAAGTGTAAGTACATCAGCAACAGAAAATAGTATAACAGTGAAAGTTAATGCTACACCTGGAGATGGTTCAATAGTAAGTTATCATTATTCCAGAGACGATGGAAGTAATTATACTTCATCACCAAATAATAGTTATACTTTTGATGGCTTAACAAGTGGAACGACATATTATTTGAAAGTATATGTAACAGATAGTAATGGAAGAACCTCAGCAGTAACATCGAAAACTCAAGCAACAACATATGTCAATCCAAGTGTAAGTAGAGTAACAGCAAGCAATATAACAAGTGATAGTGTAACTATTAATGTAACAGCAAGTGGAGGAACAAATAATATAAGTAGATATTATTACTCAAGTAATAACGGTGCAAGTTGGGTAAATAGTACAAGTAGTAGTTATACATTTACAGGATTAAGTGCAGGAACAAAGTATAATTTTAAAGTATATGTAAAAGATACAGCAGGGCATTCCTCAAGTCAAAAAAGTGTTAGTGCTACAACTGAAGATAATACTTTTGCTAGTTATATAAAAGATTTATATACAAGTGATGGAGTAAATGGAATATATTATCATAACAGTAGTTTAACTAATGGGGCTGGCGATAACTCATATCGCTACAGTGGAGCAAATCCAAATAACTATGTGTGCTTTGGGTCAACTGCCGCAACATGTCCAAATGATAATTTATATAGAATCATTGGGGTATTTGATAATCAAGTAAAATTAATAAAATCAACAAGTTATGGTGAATATGCATGGGATTCAAGTTATTCTAATGATTGGAGTAGTTCAGATATAAATAATACATTAAATAGTACATATTTGAATTCTCTCGGAAGTACATGGAGAAGTAAAATAGCGACCCATACGTGGTATGTTGGTGGCCATACAACATATATTGCCACAGCGAAAAAATTTTATAACGCTGAAAGTAGCGGAACTACATGGAACGGAAAAGTCGGTTTAATGTATGTAAGTGATTATGGATATGCGGCAAATTCTAATGCTTGGTCTGATTATCTTAGAGATTATAATGATTATTCATCAACGAATTGGCTTTTTTTGGGCAGTAGTGAATGGACAATTGCTCCGGACTCTTCGGGCTCGTATAGCGTGTTCTCCGTGAACCTTAGCGGCGGCTTGGCCAACAGCACCGCGAACCTCGGCTATTCAGCCCGGCCTGTCTTTTATCTGAATTCTAATGTAGCATTAGAAAATGGAACAGGTTCGTCAAGTGATCCGTATCGCCTTGCAGTGTGATAACCTTTAATCCTCCGCCGGCGGTCGTCCCCGCCACGGAGGTCGCGAGTTATCAACATAAATAAGTAAATGATTAAAATTTACTTTTTTTGTTGAATAATTTTTTAAATAGATAAACATTATTAACATAGAATTAATTAGGAGAGGATTCTATGTTTGATAAATATAGTTTTACCATTAGTAAGATTTTTAAATTTGCTGAAGAAGAGATGAAAGTATTACATCATCCCTATGTTGGTAGTGAACATTTATTACTTAGTTTACTTAAAAATTCTAAAGATGTTAAAGAAATAGCAAGTAAATATAATTTAACTTATGATAATTTTAAAAAGGAACTTATGTTAGTGGTAGGATCTTCTAGTAAGGCTAGTTCTTATGTTTTATATACACCACTTTTAAAAAGAGTGATTAATTTAGCTATGGAAGATGCCAAAGAACGAAAAGAAGAATTAAATTCTAAGCATTTATTTTTAGCCCTTTTAGAAGAAGGAGAAGGAATTGCTATTAGGCTTTTGTATGGAATGAATATTAATTTAGATAGTATGTATGATGAATTAAATGAAAGAGAAGATAAGTCAAATCAAAAGTTAGAGATACTTAATATTGGCAAGAATTTAAGTGATGTAATTAATCCTGATGATATTTTAGTAGGAAGAGATAAAGAACTTAATTTAATAATTGAAACATTGATTAGAAAAAATAAAAATAATCCTCTTTTAGTAGGAGATGCTGGGGTAGGTAAAACAGCAATTGTTGAAGAATTAGTAAGAAGAATTAATTTAAAAGAAGTTCCAAAGTCTTTACAAAATAAAAGAATAATTATGTTAGAGATGGGGTCTTTAGTTGCTGGAACTAAATATCGAGGAGAATTTGAAGAAAAATTAACTAAAGTTATTAAAGAATTAGAAAGCAATCCCAATATAATTTTGTTTATTGATGAAATTCATACTATGGTTAATGCTGGTGGAGCCGAAGGAGCAATTAATGCAAGTGATATTTTAAAACCTTACTTAGCAAGAGGCAAAGTAAAAATAATTGGGGCTACTACGACACATGAATATAATAAATTTATTTTAAGGGATAAAGCCTTAAATAGAAGATTTGAATTAATTAAAATTTGTGAACCAAGCATATTAGAAACAGAAGAAATATTAAATAAAATAAAACCTAGTTTTGAAAAACATTATAATATTAAAATAACCCAAAAAAATATTTCAGATATTGTACAACTTACGAATAGATATATAAGTGATCGACGTAATCCTGATAAGTCAATAGATATTCTCGATTCTGTTTGTGCTATGAAAGAGGTATCAAATAAGACTAGTAATATAATAGATTCTTATAAA
>DVHV01000193.1 GCA_018711775.1 Candidatus Onthocola stercoravium
GTTTGTCGTGACTCTGTCACTTATGTTTGACAAACCTACATAAAAAACCGAAACTCAAAAGATACTATTATTGAAAATATTTATTTATTTGATATAATTAATAGAAAAAAGTGAGGGATAAATGTGATTAAAACTAAAAGTAAAGGGGATTTAATAATTATATCTGGTACTACTTGTGCTGGTAAAGGGACTGTTATTAAGAAGTTACTTGCTAATCATAATGATATAGTTTTATCTACTTCTTATACATCAAGGCCTAAAAGAGAATCAGAAATAGATGGGGTAGATTATTATTTTGTATCTCAAGAAGAATTTGAAAACAAAATAAAAAATGGAGACTTTTTAGAATATGCCCAAGTTCAATATGGGGCTTATTATGGTACTCCTAAAAAGGAAGTATTAGAATTACTTGATAGTGGTAAAGATGTAATACTTGAAATAGATGTCCAAGGTGCAAAACAAATAAAAGAACTTTATCCGGAAACTATTTTAATATTTATCATGGCACCATCAATGCGAGAAGTAAAAAGAAGAATAATGATGCGTGGTGATGAAAATATTGATCAAATTATTTCTAGGTTTAAAGTTGCTTATAATGAGATAAATCAAATAAATAATTATAATTATGTTGTTGTTAATGATGATTTAGATAATGCAGTAGCAAAGGTTGAAGCAATTCTTGTAAGTGAAAAACTTAGAGTTGATAGAATAGAAGAGTTAAGTGTGGAAAATGAAGAAGAAATAATTCATGAACTTTTAATGGACAAGGAATTTGTTAATGAAAAAAATTATGAGTAGCTATTGCTTATAATTTTTTTGTGTGGTATTCTTAATTTGGTGGTAAAAAATGAGTAAAAATAATAAGATATTATATATTATAATTGGACTATGTGTTTTTTTGGTTATTGGACTATGTGTTTTTTTGGTAGTTAATCATAAAGAGGAAGTATTAAGTGATGGCGAAAAGTTTAAAAGAGATTTTGAACAATACAATGGTCTTACTTATGAAGATACTAATGATTTAGTAATTGATGTAGAAATACCTGAAGATAATCCATTTGTTTATAAAACAGGTAAAGAAATAGTAGACATATTAGAAAATGAATCTGCTTATGTTTTGTTTGGCTATGCTAGTTGTCCATTAACTAGAGCTGCAATTGAGACATTAGTTTCTGCATTAGCAGAGAATGGTATTAATAATGTTTATTATGTAGATATAAAAGACATGCGTGATGAATATGTGGCAGGAAGTAGTATTATCCCTGAAAAAGTTAAAGATGGTTCACCAGCATATTATGACATATTGGATTTTTTTGGTAGTAAATTAGAGAAATATTACGTATCTGATGAAACTGGATTTTATTTGTATGATACAGGAGTTAAAAGATTATATTCTCCGACATTTGTTGCTGTAAATGATGGTAAGATTGTGTCTATGCATGAAAAATTAGTAGATACTTATGATAATACTAATAGGGAATTAACTAAGGAAGAAAAAGAAGAATTAAAAAAAGAATATATAGATGTTATTGAATCTTTAAAAAAGTAAGTTATTCTTGTTATGTATACTTAAATATAGTATAATTTAACTAGAGAATGAAATGGGATGGTATAATGGCAAGAAAGAAAAAAGTTGTAATTGTCGATCAAGAATTGACACCCACAGTTTTATATACAAAAAAAGAAAAAAAGGGAAGTATTATTTGGCTTATTTTTATATTTGCGATTTTTATTGCAGTTGTTATTAAATTGCCAGATATAGCTATATATGTTGAAAATTACTTTAATCCGGAAGTTACACCTCCAGTAAGTCCTAATACACCTGATGATGATAATGAAGGTGAAGATGACGTTCCAGAAGAAGTAACTGAATATCAATTAGTAGAGGGTTTACAAATAGAGGAAGATAATTTTAATTTGTCTAATTTTGTTGTTGCTGATAATCAAATAAGTTTTACTGTTACGAATACAGGAGAAGAATTAATAGATTTTTCTGATTTAGATTATTTTTTGAATCTGTATAATTCTAATAAAATGCTTTTGCAAAGAATAATGATATCTGATGAGATTGTAACAATTGGAGGTTCAGTCGATTTAGTTTATGATTTAAATGATTCTAATATTAGCATTATATCGTTTATGGAAATTCCTGAAGAAGATTATCCTGCACATGTTTTGGATGCTGATGAATCTGGGAATGCTACTTTAATTTGTACTAAGGATTATGAAACAGTTAGTTATCATTTTGTTAATAATCAACTTCTTACTATTCAAGATGTGTTTTCAGTTTTGGCAACAGATCCTAATTATAATACTTTATATAGTAGTTACCAAGCTTTAGCCGCTACTTATAATACTATTGGGGGAATTGATTCTGCTGTAACTGTAGAAAATAATACTCTTTATTTTAGAACAAATATTAATTTGAGAACTGTAAGTAATGGATCTTTTAATAATGATATATATTATCCACTTAATACGGATGCTAAGATTATGAATTTTGAGTTAGAGGCAAACGGATATACATGTAATTAAGGAGGGACTTATGAATTTACATATTAATGATTTTGAAGGCCCTTTAGATTTACTACTTCATTTAGTTCGAACTGCTAAAATGGATATTTATGAAATAGATACTAAATATATAATTGATAAGTATTTAGAATTTATCGATTCAATAGATAAAAATGATTTAGATAATGCAAGTGAGTACTTAGTTATGGCAGCAGAATTAATTCATTTGAAAAGTAGATTGCTTCTTAATTTGGAAGATGAAAAATCCGATGAAGAAAGTGAATTTAGTATTAATAGTGAAGAAGATTTAAAGAATAAATTAATTGAATATGAAAGATATCAGAATGTAACTAATGTCTTAAAGGAATTAGAGGAAAAAAGAAGTGAATTTTTTACTAAGACTCCAGAGAATTTAAAAGAGTTTGGAGAAGTTGATAATCATTTGGAAGGTTCGATGGATGCAGATTTGCTAAAAGATGCTTTAGTAGAACTACAAAAACGGATGATGTATCAAAAACCAATAAATACGAGGATTACTAGAAAAGAACTTAGTGTTGAAGAGCGTAAAACTTATATAAGAGACTTTATAGGTAAAAGAGGAAAAGTTAAATTTACAGATTTATTTGAGGATTATTCAAAGGAAATGGTAGTTGTAACATTTTTATCCATTTTAGATATGTGTAAAAATAGTGAGATTAGACTTAGTCAAAAAGAAAATTTTGGGGAAATTTTAATAGAAAAGGTGTAATATAGATGAATAAGAAAGCAATATTAGAGGGATTACTTTTTGTTGTTGGCGATGAAGGTATAACACTAGATAATATTTGTGAAATAATTGGTATAATGAAAAAAGAGGCTCAAGAATTATTAAAATCTTTAAGAGAAGATTATAATAAAGAAGATCGGGGAATAAGAATTAGTTTTATTGGAGAGACTTTTAAACTGACAACTAAACAAGAACACAAAGAATATTATCAAAAATTAATTACAACAAATGGAACTAATACTTTAAGTCAAGCGGCTTTAGAAACTTTAGCAATAATTGCTTATAATCAACCAATTACAAGAGTAGAAATTGATGAACTTAGAGGTATTTCGAGCATTAATATAATTAGAAAATTAATGGCTAAAGATTTGATAAAGATTAGTGGAAAAAGTAGTTTGCCGGGGAAACCTAACTTGTACCGAACTACTAGTGAATTTTTAGATTATTTTGGGCTTGCTACTTTAGGGGATTTGCCAGAACTACCAAATGCGGAAAAGGTTGAAGAAGAACAAGAATTATTTACATCTATTTATAAAGAGGATAAAAATGAAATTAAGTGAAATAGTAGAAAATGGAGTAATAATTAAAAATGAGGGATTTAGTAAAGATAATCTCTCTTTTAATAATTTAAATGGAATTAGTTTTGAAAATTGTGTATTTGATAATATAGTTTTTGATAATTTAGGTTTACAAAATATGACGTTTAAAACTTGTGAATTTAGTTCGTGTGTGTTTGATAATGTTAGTTTAGATAAAGTAAATTTTTATAATTCTAAATTTATAAATGTTAGTTTTAATGATTGTATTATCAAAAATATGTTAATAGATGATTCTTTTATTATGGTTTTGTCTTATCAAAATTGTAATATAAGTTTTAGTAATTTTAAGATAAGTAAAATAGATGAGATAAATATCAAAAATAGTAATTTAAATAATGTGGATTTTTATAATTCAAAAATAGAAGTAATGGAACTTTATAATAATAAAAATGTATCTGAAGTATACTTATATAGTTCTAAAATTGAAATGGTAAAGGGAAGCATGGAAAATATGCGAGGATTTTACATGTCTTTAGAACAAGTATTAGATTTAGTGAAGAAAATAGGGATAAACTTACATGAATGAATCATATTATTAGTAGGTGATAATATGACTTTAAAGAAAGTTAAAGTAATTAATGTAGTAGTGTTTTTTGCTCTATCTTTTTTATGGCATTTTGTTTATGATTTGCTTCCTAATTTTTTTACTGCTATATTTTTTCCTGTTAATGAATCAATTTGGGAACACATGAAAATTATATTTGGGGTAATAGTGTTTGGTTCACTTATTAGTTTGTTTATTATGAATAAGTTTAAAGTAAAACATAATAATTTTTATGTAGAAGTGGTTAGTAAAGCAGTATTGGGAGTTATATTTTATTTAATTATTTTTATTCCTCTATATAAATGGCTAGGGGAAAATATGTTTATTTCAATAACTCTTATGCTAATTACTTATATATTTGTTGAATTTGTCGGTTATAAAATACTTAAATTAGATGAAATGGATATTAAAGTTATGCCAATTATATTGCTTTTATTGTGTTATATATTATTTGCTTTACTTACATATTATCCGAGACATAATTTCTTGTTTTTCGATGAAACTAAATTACTTTATGGAATTCCCAAATAAAAAGAATACTATATTTTTTCAAAGTATTCTTTTCCTACACCACACATAGGACATTTGAAATCATCTGGTAATTCTTCTTCATCTGTTTCATAACGGTAGCCGCAGATTTTACAGACAAAGACATTCTTTTTAGAAGTCTTTGTTTCATTTTGATAGGTTGGAGCAGTTTTGTTAGTCGCTCCTTTTAAATTTTCTTGATAGTATTTATAAGTCATGGCTTCTAAACCGTTAGTTTCTTGCATATTGATTATTTTACCTAGGATAATTGTGTGGGTATTTGTTTTTAAAGAATTATTAAAGGTACAAATAATGTAACCACAGGTATTGTTGATGACTGGAACTTCATCAACTATTTTATAAGAAACATCTGCAAACTTATTTACTTCATTACTTTTTTTAAAACCAAAAGTTCTAATTAGTTCAATATTCGTATTAGTAGGTAAAATATTGATAGCAAATTTCTTTTCTTCTAAAATTACTTTAGTAGTGTAATTATCATTATTTAAACTGATAGCAATAGTATCACTATTTATTTGTATTACACTATTAGCGGTACATCCAACTAGAAGATCATTACTTTTACTAGAAATGATATACATTCCATAAGATAATTTTTTTAAAATAGATTTATCCATGTTAAGCCCTTCCAGCACCGTCGACAGAAAGAATGGCTCCAGTTACAAAACTTGCCATAGGACTTGCTAGATAAAGAAAAGCATTAGCAATATCTTCAGGTTCTCCGATACGTCCTAAAGGAATTCCTTGAATAATAGGAGCGATTACTTCTTTTGGTAAAACTGCAACCATGTCAGTATTAATTACACCAGGAGCAACTGCATTGACACGGATGTTAAATCTTCCTAGTTCTCTTGCTAAAGATTTAGTTAGACCATTGACAGCAAATTTACTTGCAGGGTAGCCACATCCAGCAGGTTGTCCATAAATTGAGACCATGGATGAAGTGTTAAGAATAACGCCACCGCCGATTTTCTTCATATATTCACTAGCAACTTTAGAACATAAGAATAAAGCATTTAAATTTAAATCGACGATTTTAGTAAATTCTTCATAAGTGTAATTTTCTAAAGGTGTACTTGATGAAATTCCGGCATTGTTAATTAAAATATCAATTTTGCCAAATTTTTCTTCAACAGTTTGAAACATATTTCTTACTTCTTCTTCATTATTTAAATTAGGATATAAACCAATTGTTTTATCTTGATATTCAGGTAGTTTTTCTAAAGCTTTGTTAACACTTTCTTCTTTACTACCTAGTATAGCTACTTTAGCACCATTTTCTAAAAATAGTTTGGCAGTAGCAAAACCAATTCCTCTAGTTGCTCCAGTTATAACAGCAACTTTATCATTTAACATATTATCACCATCCTAATTAATTATAGCATATTTGCTTTAGAAGTAAAATTGGTGCTTTTTTTATTTTTTAGTTTATGTTATAATTGGATTAGGCCTGTATGGCGGAATTGGTAGACGCGATAGACTCAAAATCTATTTTCAGCAATGGAGTTCCAGTTCAAGTCTGGATACAGGCACCAATTTGGATTAATTCGAACGTAAGGTTCGTTTTTTATATATTTTTTTGAAAGGCAGTTTATGGAAAAAGGTAAATTAATAGTTATTGAAGGTGCTTGTGATGGTATTGGTAAAACTACACAATATGTGATGCTTCGTAAGCATTTAATGGATGATGGAGTTAATATTACTAGTCACCATTTTCCTTCATATGGAACATATCAAGGTGCTCCGGTGGAAAAATATTTACAAGGAGAGTTTGGGCATCCTAGTGAATTGTCGCCATATTTTGTAAATGGGTTATATGCAATAGATAGAGGTATTACTTGGAATATTTATTTAAAAGAATTATATGAACAAGGAAATATGATTTTGCTTGATAGGTACACAACATCTAGTTTAATCTATCAAGCGGCTTTAATTGAAAATTTAGATGAAAAGAAAAAGTTTATAGATTATGTAACTGATTTTGAATATAATAAGATTGGTGTTAAAGAACCTGATAATGTTATATTTTTACATGCACCATTTGATTTAGTAACAAAAATAAGAAGTGTTAGGACAGAAAATGAAGGAATAGCAAATGATATTCATGAAAGAGATTTGGAATTTATGAGAAAAGTTTATTATAATGCTATGTTTATTGCTGATTATCTATCTTGGGATAAAGTTAGATGTAATGATGGTAATAAATTTCGAGATGCTGAAGACATCCATGAAGAAGTTTATGGTTTAGTTAGAAAACGTAAAAATTAGTGATATTAACAGTATTGCTAATTTTTATTTTGCATAGACTAGATTTTAGTTATGATATTTGATAAAATTAAATAGGGTGGAGTAATATGAAAACTAATGTTAAACATCGTACAGATTATTTATCATGGGATGAATATTTTATGGGAATTGCAAAACTTTCTGCGCTTCGTAGTAAAGATCCTTCAACACAAGTTGGGGCATGCATTGTTAGTAGTGATAATCGTATTTTATCAATTGGTTATAATGGGGCTCCGAATGGATTTCATGATGAAGATTTTCCTTGGGATAGAGAAGGAGAAGCATTAGAAACAAAATATTTATATGTATGTCATGCTGAACTTAATGCAATACTTAATTTTAGAGGACATAAAAGAGATTTTGAGGGTGCTAAGATATATGTAGCATTATTTCCTTGTAATGAGTGTGCTAAAGCAATTATTCAAGCAGGTATTAAAGAAGTTATATATTTAAGTGATAAATATCATAATGATACTAATTTTATCGCATCAAGAAGACTGTTTGATAGTTGTGGGGTTACGTATAGAGAATTGAATATAGATAATCATAAAGAAATAAATATTAGATTAGATCAATAAAGAATAAAAAAGGAGTATAAGAATGACAAAAATAGATAAAGATGTTTTTTTAGATAAATTAACTCCTGAAGATATTGAAAATGTTATTTTGCCAACGTTAAAAGCCGATAAAGAGAAAAAATTAGCTGAACAAGCATGTGTAGTACAAAGAAGACTTTCTAAAAGGAAATTGATAGCATTTTTATTTATGTTAGTTTTTATTGGAGTAGGAGTGTTTTCGGGAGTAAAAGTTTTAGCTTGGAAAATGGATTCTGATAACACTTATGCTCAAATAGAAATGATAAATGATAATGTTGTTATTGAAGAAGTGGAAGATACAGAAGCAATAGAAATTGTCAACCCACCAGAGGAAGAAGAAAATTCTGCTAATCCTTACTGGGATTATATTAAAATGAATTTAATTAATGTAGATTTTACAAATTTATTAAGTATTAATAGTGATACTAAAGGATGGATTCAAGTAAATGGAACAAATATTAATTATCCTTTTGTCCAAACTACAGATAATGATTATTATTTAAAAAGAGATTTTAATAAAAAAAGTAATTCAGCTGGTTGGGTATATATGGATTATCGTAATGAAGTTGAAAATTTTGATAGGAATACAATTTTATATGCTCATGGAAGATTGAATGGTACAATGTTTGGTTCATTAAAAAATATATTTGAATCAGATTGGTTTGATGATGTTAATAATCATGTTATTAAATTATCTACATTAACAGAAAATACATTATGGCAAGTATTTAGTGTCTATCATATTCCTACAACTAGTGATTATTTACAAACAGAATTTAGTAGTAATGAAGATTTCTTGGAATTTGTTAATATGTTAGAAGAACGTAGTCAATATGAATTTAATGTAGAGTTTAATGAATCAGATAAAATATTAACATTATCAACTTGTTATAATGATCAAGAAAGAGTTGTATTACATGCAAAACTTATAAAAAGAGAGGTAAGAGAACAATGATAGAAGAATTAAAAACTAGAAAAGGATTTATTGCTGCGCTTGATCAAAGTGGTGGAAGTAGCAAAAAAACTTTGGTTAATTATGGAATAAATGAAAGTGATATAAAAAATGATGAAGTAATGTTTAATTATATTCATGAAATGCGTACAAGGATAATTACTAATGAATATTTTACTGATAAGCATATTTTAGGGGTAATACTTTTTAGAAATACTATGGAAAGATATATTCAAGGTATTAATACAGTAAAATATTTGAATAATAAAAATATTCCAACATTTTTAAAAATCGATTTAGGTTTAGATGAAGAATGTGACGGGGTTCAATTATTAAAAGATATTCCTAATTTAGATGAAATACTTGATAATGGAATAAAATACGGTGTTGTTGGGACAAAAATGCGGTCGGTAATTCATGAGTATAATGAATATGGTATTAAAAGAATAGTGGATCAACAATTTAGTTTGGCTAAAAAGATAATTGCTAAAGGATTAGTTCCAATTATTGAACCAGAAGTAGATATTAATGCCAAAGATAAGAAGAATATAGAGTCTTTTTTGAAAACTGAGATTAGTAAACAATTGTCTAAAATGAAAAAAGATGAATACGTAATGTTTAAATTTACAATTCCTGATTTATCTAATTTTTATGATTCATTATTACATTATAAAAATGTTGTAAGAATTGTTGCTTTGTCTGGTGGATATGATCGAGATAAGGCTTGTGAATTATTAAAAGGTAATAAGAAAATGATTGCTAGCTTTTCAAGAGCTTTACTTGAGGGACTTAATATAAATCAAAATGATGAAGAATTTTCTAATACATTAAAAAATTCAATAGAACAAATATATAATGCTTCAGTAAAAAAATAACACGATATGGTGTTATTTTTTCATTATTGATTTAGGATAAGGTTTTCTTTCATCAGTTCGATATAATAAATAGTCAGTACTAGTGTTATAAAAATCAGCTAGTTGTTTTAAGTATTCCAATGGGATACTTATTTTTTCTAGTTCATATTTACTATAGTTAGATTGATCTATTTTTAAATAGTCTGCAATATCTTTTTGATATAAGTCTTTATCTTCTCTTAACTCTTTAAGTCTATTCATGTTTAATCACCATGTATGTATCTTACAACAGTTATAATTTAACTATTGACATAAAGGTAAAATTTACCTATAATTACAATAGGAAGGTAAAATATAACTATGAAGAAGTATATTTTGTTAATTTGTATGTTTTTTATAACTGGTTTTATTCTTTTATTTAATAGGAATGAAGAAAAAATTATTTATACTAATAGTAAAAGTGAACAAATTATTGATTCTAATGCCCTAACAATGATGTACGAAACAGATTATAATAGTGGCGAATATCAAGTTAGTAGTGATACAACATGGCCTCAGGAAGGATATATTTTTAATGAAAATTTATCTGCTTGTGAAAATGGAAGTACACTAACTTGGGATAATGAAAATAAGAGAATAGTAATGCAAGCAAATACATCTGATAAGTGTTATATTTATTTTGATAAATATAAATATTCAACTATAGATAATGTTGTAACTTCAGCAACTCAAAATAGTATAACTGTAAATGTAGAAGCAACTCCAGGAGATGGAACTATTGTTAGTTACCATTATTCAATCAATAATGGAGAATATGTAACTAGTAATAATAGTAGTTATACTTTTAATAACTTAACAAGTAATACGGCATATAGTATAAATGTGTATGTAACTGATAGTAATGGCAAAGTATCTAGTGAATACACAACTAGTCAAAATACATCATATGTAAATCCAACTGTAAATAGTGTAACAACATCTTCTACAAAAGATACAATATCTATAAATGTAAATGCTAGTGGAGGAAGCGGAAATATAGTAACATATCATTATTCAATAAATAATGGTAGTACATATACAGCAAGTAGTAATAGCAATTACACATTTACAGGTCTCACAAGTAATACAACATATAATATAAAGGTTTATGTAACAGATAGCAATGGAATTACATCAAATATATATAGTACAAGTGAGATTACTAAGTTGGGATTAATTAGTTTTAGTATAAGTGGAACATCATATAATGCAGAAGAAGGAATGACTTGGGAAGAATGGGTTGTTAGTGATTATAATACAGACAAAGATGTTATAGGTTGTGCTCAAGATGCTTTGTATCATTTAAGCAGTGGATCCTTTTCGGGTCCTGGTGGTGGTTATCCAATTTATAGTAGCGGCGTATATACCATTTGTACATCAGAGATTTCAACCGAAGAAAATTATTATTATGATACAAGTGGACTGCCTGATATGTGGCGATAGTAATGCATTATTAAATTAATTTAGATTTATTAAAGTTGAAATTAAACTTTACAAAAAATCGTAAACTTATAAAAATTGATGTTATTTATCTACTTATTTTGATATAATTTAAGTGGAGATTATTAATGGATAAGATTATAAAATGTATTTTAAAAGAAATAAATGAGCATGGATTTGAATCCTATTTAGTTGGAGGTTATGTCAGAGATACCTTATTAGGTATTAAAGCATATGATGTTGATATTTGTACATCGGCACTTCCTAAGGATCTTCATGTTCTTTTTAATGTTGTTTCTAATAATTATGGTGGAGCAAATTTAAAAATAGAAAATTATAATATTGATATAACAACATTTAGGGAAGAAGGAGAATATAAAAGTAGACATCCAGAGAATGTAAAATATATTACTGATTTAAAAACTGATTTAGAAAGACGAGATTTTACAATAAATGCTATAGTTATGGATGAGTCTGGTAAAGTAATTGATTTATTAGATGGAGTAAACGATTTAAACAATCGGACTATTAAAATGATTGGAGATCCTTTTAAAAGATTAAAGGATGATCCTTTAAGAATACTTAGGGCGATTAGATTTGCAACAGTTTTAGATTTTGAAATTGATGATGAATTAAAGGATGCTTTAAAAGCTAATAGTTCTTTAGTTTCTTCTTTATCTGGAGAAAGAATTAGAGAAGAATTAGATAAGATTTTAAGAAGTCCAAATTTTAAAAAAGGACTAAAATTATTTAGTGATTTAGGAATAGATAAAATTATTGGTTTAAGTTATAATGATGTTTTTTATACTGAAGATTTAATGGGAATGTATTCTCAGATAAAAGTTTTAGATATCCCATTTACAAATAATGAAAAAAGCAATATAATTAGAATTACCGAGGTAGTTAAAAAGAACGTAATAAATTACGAAACTTTGTTTAACTATGGTTTATATATAAATATAGTAGCAGGTATGGTACTTAATATAAGTGCAAAAAAAATAAATGGAATGTATAAAAAAATGCCAATTAAGGATCGTAATGATATTGCGGTTGATGGTAATGAAATAATGGATATTTTAAGTATTAAGCCAGGTAAAATTCTTAAAGAAATTTATGGTGAGTTAATTACGGAAATACTTTCTGGTAGATTAAAAAATAAAAAGAGTGATATAAAAAAATATTTATTAAAAAGGAAGTGAGTAAAAATGTTTAAAGATAATAAAAAATTAGTGGCTGAAACAATATTTATAAAAGAGGCTTTAAAAGAAAATTTATCTTTAAACGAATTTTTATTATTGCTTTATTTTGATAATTCTTTTGATTTAGTGTTTGATATAAAAGTGGTTGCTAAAACTTTAAATATGAGTGAAGAACAAGTTCTTGAAGCTTATAGTAACTTGATGAAGAAAAAACTTATAAAGGTTAAGGCTGAAAAAGATGGATATGGAAAAGTTATTGAAAAAGTTTGTTTAGATAACTTTTATAATGAAATTAAAACTGATGTTAAGAATAGTGAAATAGAATCTAGCAAGGAGGATATATTTAGTATATTTGAAAGTAATTTTGGTAGATCGTTATCACCGATGGATTATGAGATTATTAATGCTTGGATTGATAGGGGATTTAGTGAAGAGTTAGTTATTGCGGCGTTGAATGAGGCAGTATATAATGGTGTTCCTAATTTAAGATATATTGATAAAGTTTTATATGATTGGAATAAAAAAGGATATAAAACAGTAGAAGACGTTAATAATCGTTTTAAAGAAGATAAACAAAATGATAAATTATTTGAGACAAGTGTACTAAATTTTGATTGGTTAAATGAAAAGTAATGAAGTAATAAAATATTTAGATGAATTATTTCCTGATGCTCGTTGTGAGTTAAATTATAATAAAGATTATGAATTATTGATTGCAACCATTTTATCGGCGCAATCAACTGATAAAAGAGTTAATTCAGTTACACCGATTTTATTTGCTAAGTATGATATTTATAGTTTGAAAGATGCTCCTTTAAAGGATATTGAAAATATTATTTATCCAGTGGGGACTCATAAAAGAAAGGCCGAATATATTAAGGTAGTTGCTAGAGAACTTGTAGAAAAGTTTGATGGACATGTACCAAATAATCGAAATTTTTTAGAAAGTCTACCAGGGGTTGGAAGAAAGACTTGTAATGTAGTTTTATCTAATTTATATGATGTACCTGCGATTGCAGTTGATACACATGTTAAGAGGGTGGCAAATAGGCTCGGAATTGTTAATAGTGATGATGTGTTAGAAATAGAAAATAAATTAATGAAATTTTTCCCTAAAGATAAATGGAGTAGAGTGCATCATCAATTAGTATTATTTGGTAGATATATTTGTAAGAGTATGAAACCAGATTGTGATAATTGTCCTTTTATAAATAAATGTAAGTATAAAAATAATAATTTAGATTGATTACTTTTTTAAACATGTGAAAACCACGTCCAAAAGACGTGGCTATTTTATTCTAAACCTGTACTTGGTTTATTATTGTTACCGTTGCTTCCTCCAGAACTTGAATTGTTATCGTTATCATCTGGGTCAACTATATCATCGACATTAGAGTCCATTCCAAGATTAACTTTTATTTCTAAGCCATCGCTCATATTGGCAGTAAATATTGAGTAAGCGGATTTAATGACATAAGTAACGGTTCCTGTATCAGTTGTAGTGAAACTTGTTGATGTCCCATCTGTTCTTCCTATAAATGTTAAATTACCGTTAGTTTCTTGTTTGTAAATGTTATATCCAAGACTTCCAATATAGGAATTATTATAGCTTAAACGTTGCTCATAATATTTACTTGCGTAATTCTCATAGTATTTATTGAAATAGTTTTGTAAATAGTTTGTGTCAATTGCATCTGGAGTTTTTATAGCGTCCCAAGATAATCTTAGTGTTGTTCCATCGAAAGTGTAATCACCATTAGTTGGAGCATCTAATTTAGAAAATCTTGTTGATACATCAGTTGGTTCTGTACCTTCTTTAAATACTTCTGTTGTTCTTAAATCTTCTGGAGTATATTCACTAGCTAGTTGAGTAGGGAATGTTTCCTTTTCTATTTCAACAGTTACAATTCCACTTGGAACTTCAAATTTTTGATTTTTAGAGTATACTCTTGAACCTACTGCTTTCATGACACCAGCCCGAACTCTATTACCAACGGATACTGTTAAGTAATTTTCAGAAGTGGTTCGGTCATAACCAATCCACAAGGCTATTGCATATTCAGGAGAATAGGTTACGTTCCATGCATCACGAGTTGCTGATGTTGGAATGCCAGCAGCTTCAGCTGCATCACGGTCAACATTGCTTGTACCAGATTTAGCAGCGATGGTTGTACCACTTACTGATATGCCTCCGGCACCATTTTCAGCAGCAGAAACTAAGATATCAGTTATAAGGTAAGCAGTTTCTTCGCTCATTACTCGTTCTTTTTCATATTTGTATTCATAAACTTCACCAGATTCTACAATGGTAGCTTTAGTAAATGAATAAGGTTCAATATAATATCCACCGCGACCAAATGTAGCATAGGCGGCGCTCATTTCAATTGGGCTAATGCCTTCAAAACCACCAATAGAAGCAGATTCGTAAAGGTTATCACCAAAGTCAATGCCTAAGCTATGAACAAAGTCGATAATATAATCAGGGTCTTCTTCATATACGGCTTGGAAGGCTTTAAGTGCTGGAATATTTATTGATTCTATCAATGCTGTTCGCATGGTGATAAGTCCCATATATTTACCATCAGAGTTTTTAATAGGTGTTCCATCACTATATGTTGTTTCTTCATCTAAGAATAAAGTTGAAGGTGCACCGTTTAAATATTCGATATAAGGCCCATAGTCAAATAATGGTTTAGCGGTTGATCCTGGTTGTCTAGGCTCAACTGCTCGATTTAATCCTCGGGCAGTGTAATTTCTTCCACCGGATAGGGCAACAATTGAACCATCGACGGTACTAGTTATTGCAATACCTTCTTGAATAGCTTCATTAGGAAATTCATACAATTCCCCGTTTTCTAATTGATTTAAAACATTTTGAACATCAGGGTCGATTGTGGTAATTATTTTCATTGGATTATATCTTGGGTCAAGTCCGGTTCTATCAGTTACTTCTTCGGCAATGTAGTCAATTACAGCTTGATTTGAACCGTTGCTTGTTTCTCTAGTAGTTACTAAGGATTCAATTGGAATATCAAGTACAGCTTCTTTTTCTTTTTCTGTTATGTAACCGTGATTAACCATAAGAGTTAAAACCGTTTTTTGACGATCTCTAACTCCTTCAGGATTAGTATAAGGATTTAATATATATGGATTTTGGAACATTCCTGCCATAATACTAGCTTCCGCTAAAGTTAGGTCAGAAACGGATTTGCCAAAATAATATTGGCTTGCTTGTTCGACGCCATATATTCCGGTAGAATTGATACTTGATGCTCCGGCGAACCACATTGTATTAACATAGAATTCAATAATTTCTTCTTTAGTATAATTGCTTTCTACTTTGAATACAGCCATATAAATATCTGTAAATTTACGAATTATACCTTTAATACCAGTGCTTGTACTATCGGTATAAACTTGTTTTACAAGTTGCATGGTAATAGTTGATGCTCCACCAGCAGCATCATTACCTAGTAGTTGACCAAATGATGCTTTAATGAAACGAGCGACATCCATTCCTTTATGTTGGAAAAATCTAGAATCTTCGGTAGCAACAATTGCATCTACCAGTACTTGAGGTAATTCATCGTAAGTAACTAAAACACGATCTTCTGCTCCTAATCTGGCAAGCTCAGTTACGCCATCATTGTAATATAGAACGCTTGATTCTTTAGAATATAATTTGTCACGATCAAAATCTGGTGATGTAATTATTATATATAGGGCGAAAACTAAAACAATTGAAATAACTGCAATACCACAAATAAGTAATCCCGATAAAACAATTGATTTTACGTTTGTTTTTTTGTTGGGGTCTTTAGTTTTAGTTTCTTTCTTCTTTTTAATTTTTATTTTACCTAATTTTATTTTTTTCATTTTATCCTCCGATTATTTTGTTTAGTACTGGTAAGTAATCTAAACCTTTTAAACTCAACTTTATTTCATATGCATTATTTTCTAAAAACTCATACGGAATACTTTTTCGTTCTTCAGTATCTAGAAAATTTAAAAATGTATTACCCATGAGTAGAAAATATTTATCATTCATTAAAATTATTAAAAAAACTATTCCTTTGTGTTTCAAAATGTTTCTAATGTGTTTTATTTGATGTTCATGAATATTGCTAATAGGAAAAGAAGTTTTATTTTGAGTAACTTTAGCATCGAATTCAACATAATAGCCTTTATAAAGACCATTAAAGTCAAGGGTTGATGGTGTTTTATAAAAACCATCTTGAATTCTTTTCCCTTTGCTACCATAAGCCACTTTAGTAACTCCGATAGGAGTAGGCTTTTTATATATATATGCTATATCATTCTCAATATAATATTCATTGGCTTGTTCAATCAAATATTCTAAATCCATTCCGCGATTACTATAATTAGTTATCTTAGTGGATCTTTTTTTAATGTTATTTGGATATAACAAAATAAATCACCTTTATAATTATATCATATTTGCGCTTTAGTGTGTAGGTTAGTATTATACTTGACAGTTAAATAATGACAAGTGATTAAATATTTCTTGACTTTTTGAAATCTCTTGTCTTTTCTTGTCGAAATTGATGAAATTAAATATTGTTTTTAGTAAAATGTAGTTGGTGAATATAATGCGAGTAGAATATTTTATAAATGAAATGCTTAGAAAAGTAGATTTTGCAATTATTAATACGTATTTAGTTAAGAATAAAAAAAAGAAAAAATGACTTATTTTGGTAGTGGGACATATATTGACAAAATACTCTAAAATAGTATATAATTTTTATTGTTAGAAGGTGAATGTTTTGTATAGTGATAGATTATATTTGACTCCTCAAGAAATTTTAGAGAAAGAATTTAAAATTGATGCGAGAGGGTATCGACCTCAAGAAGTCGATAAGTTTTTAGATATGGTCATTAGAGATTATACGGAATATTCTAATATTGTAAAGCATTTAGAAAAAAGTATTAAAGATTTAACTGATGATAATATTAAACTTAAACAAGAAATTAGACGCTTGCAAGAAGTGGCAGCTAGTAATAGTGAAGCGCCATCTAGAAGTGCAAGTAATGTTGACCTTCTAAAAAGAATTAGTCAGTTAGAAAAAGTAGTATATGGAAATAATGAATAATTTTTAGGCAAATGCTGCATAAGTTAGTTATGTAGAGGAAAGTCCATGCTCACACAATCTGTGATTGATTGTAGTGTTCGTGCCTAAGGAAACAATAACTTAGGGTAGCGTAAGCTAACGGCATCGAGGAGGCCTTAAATGGTTTTAGTAGATATAAAGTGCCATAGAGACGAGTTGCTTTGGAAACGAAGCAAGTGGAACGCGGTAAACCCCACGAGTGAGAAACCCAAATTTTGGTAGGGGAGCTTTCATGATGGAATCAAACAAAATGAGAGCCTATATATAGGAGATAAATATTTGCCACTTTACGTAAGTAGAGTACAGAACATGGCTTATTAAAAATTATTTTTTTATTTTCATAAAAAAGGAGTGGAAAGTTTTGAACGAGATCGGTGAAGCCCTCAAGTACGCGAGAGAATCTTCGGGTGTTAGTTTGAATGAAGCCAGCAGAGACCTAGACATAAAACCAGAAATACTCGAGAATATTGAAGATGGAAGAACTGGAGCATTTAAAGACATATATGAATTAAAAGATTATATAGCAAGTTATGCTAAATATTTAGGTTTAGATGAAAAACAATTAATTGATGAATTTAATGAATATATGTTTGAATATACTTCAAAAATTCCTATTAAAGAGATAGAAAAGACAATTGAGTTAAAAATTAAAGAAGAGAAAAAGGATGAAAAAGTAGTTTCTCCATATACAAAGGAGAAGAAAAAATATAATAACTGGGTATATGTCGTTGTTTATGTTGTTATATTTTTAATGATTATTGTGGCAATTTTTTGGTCAGTGAAACAAGTTACAATCAATAGAAGTGTAACAGATACAATAAGTTATAGAAGGTAGGTAGTATATGAAAAATATGAATTTGCCAAATAAGATTACAATTGTAAGAATTATTTTGTCGGTGCTTATTATAGTAATGATGTTAATTCCTTGGTATTCTTTAGGTGTTGAATGGCCGGTATATCAAGTTGGTAATGTGCAAGTAGATTTAAAATATATAATAGTTGGTATTTTATTTTTAGTTGCTTCGTTATCAGATTTTCTAGATGGTTATTTGGCTCGTAAAAATAATCAAGTAACAGATTTTGGCAAAGTTGCAGATGCTATTGCTGATAAAATATTAGTTAATGGTTTATTAATAGTTCTTGCATATGAAAGAATTATTTCAATAATTATTCCAGTAGTAATTATTACAAGAGATATTGTAGTTGATTCTTGTAAGATGATTTCTGGTAATCATGGTAAAGTTGTAGCGGCATCAATTATGGGAAAGCTTAAGACTATTTGTATGATGTGTGGGGTAACATTGACATTATTTTATAATTTACCATTTGAACTTATTAATTTCCCACTTGCGGATTTATTCTTAATTGCTGCAACAATTTTATCTGTTGTATCAGGTTGTCAGTATTATTATAATTCTAGAGAATTTTTATTTCCAAAAGAAGAAAAAGTAGCTAAAAAATAGTTGCTTTTTTTGTGCTTTATCCTAGACACTTTTAAAAATTAGTCATAGGATACACTAGAAAGGAATGAAGATAATGAATTATTATAATGAATCAAAGTCTTACGAATCAGAAACAAAAAAAAGTTATGATAAAACAAATATGCATACAGGAATGGATGGCGCTAGTTGTAATTCTGGAATGATGATGGATATGCCTAGTTGTGGTTGTGGGATGATGCCTATTTATGAATGCCCTCAAGAAAGAGTGTGTCATAGATATATTTGTTATGATGTGCCACATATTATGCCATGTAATACTAGAATAATTAACCATCATGTTTATAGACATACTTATAGACCAGAATATACTTATTGTGAAGAAAATGTATGTGAAAATGTATATGACCGTGGATGTTGTTAAATAATTTGTCATGTTTTTGTTGATGAGATTATTTCTCATCTTTTTTTGAATTATTCTACTTTCTGTGATATTATTATGTCATGGAGGAAATATGGAAAAAATTACGGATATGGTTGAACTTAAAACTCGTTTGCTAGAAATGTTAGAAAATGGTATTGAAGTAGATAATGGGGAATATCGTAAGATGGACTTTTTGGATTACTATGAACTTACTGATATTAATCCTAGAAATATTTATCAAGAAATATCGTCATGTGTTAGTTTGACACCACATGAAAGACAAGTACTTGTAACATTTGCTAAAAGAAGTTCTAGTTTAGGAGCAAATTTAAGTAAGGAACAACTAGAAAATTTAGTGAAAAATGAAAAATTAGTTATAAAGGGACAAGTTATAACCGATGAAATTAAACAAGAAGCGATAAGATATTTAGAAGAAAATAATCTGCCATTTAGATATATAGTTTATCAAACTTATATCAGAAGGGTTGCTAATCAGATGGCGGAAGAAATGAAAAGGGATTAAAAGAAATTAAATCTCTTTTTTAGACATTTAAAAGATTTCAATTAATTACCATGGAAAACAAAATGATTTTATTATATAATATTACATGATGAGGTGAAATATAGTGAATATATTTGGTGAGTATGCAGATTATTTGCAAAAATTAAGTAAAGAGAAGTTGCAAAGTATTATCGATGATTATAATAAACTTGGAAGTATTTATAATTTAGATGTTGTGAATACTAAAAAACTAAAAAAGGATGATTTAATAAAAAAAATCGATGAATTAAAGAACGATTATTTTAAATATTGGATTATGTCTTTAGATTTAAAAGATTTCAATATCTTAAAACAATTGGTTTTTAGAAAAGTAAATGATGAGTTTTTGCATGAAAATAGAGATTTTATCAATCTATTGTTAGAAAAATCTATTTTATTTCAAGAACAAGAATTAATGATGGCATGGGATATTAGTGCTTTAATTAAAGAATTAACTAAAAATAAAGAAGTTGTTAAAACTGTTAAGATATGGGATAGAATATACAAAATTGTTGAAGGAATAATTGTTGCATATGGTGTTATTAGTAGAAAATATTTTGATAAAATTGTTAGTGAAATAGAAAATAATGAATTAATTCTTCCTAAATTAGATTATTATTATAAAAGAGATTATATAATTGATGATAAAAAAATTATGAGTAATAAACTAAATAATAAAAAGAGAATTAATAGTTATCTAAAAAATGATAAATATAAAATGTTTACAAATAAAGAATTTGGAGAATTAGGTAGTAGTATTTATCATCATGGAATAAAGTGTTATAAAAGATTTATAAAGATGCTAAAAAATAATTATG